>LUQC01000041.1 GCA_001627925.1 Rhodobacteraceae bacterium REDSEA-S34_B6
TTCGATTACGATGAAGCAAGAAAGCATAAAAAAATTTCGCTATCCCGATGGTCTTGCGTGGAGGGAATAACCATTTCACAAGATTTACCACCGCGCGTTGCGCCCAATACGCCCATCGAAATGCCTAAATTTGGGTTTGGTGCAGCCCCTATTGGTGATTTGTTTATCGAGACCTCTGAAGCAGAAGTTCAATCAGCATTAGCTACAGCTTGGGATCTGGGAGTGCGATATTACGATACTGCACCTTGGTATGGGCATGGTTTGAGCGAACATCGATTGGGAAGCTTGCTACGTCAGCATGATAGAGCGGCATACTACCTTTCCACTAAAGTAGGTCGTGTCTATAAGCCAGTACCACGCGGGCAAGAAAATAGGATACAATGGTTAGGGGGGCAAAACTTTGAAGTTACGTATGATTATAGCGCCACGGGATTCGCAGCATCTTATGCCCAGAGCCAGTTACGCCTTGGGCAGAGTTCAGTTGATGCCCTAGTTATTCATGATTTAGATCAAGGATATCATGGAAAAAAATTTGAAACCTATCACAAACAACTCAGGGAAAGTGGATTATCCTACCTTTATGATTTAAAATCTTCAGGAGAGATCTCTTCAATCGGAATGGGTATAAATTCGTTAGTAGATTTCGATTTTTTTGCAGGGCATATTGATTTAGATTTTTTTCTAGTCGCTATGCCCTATACGCTACTTGATCAAAATTCACTGGATACCGCGATGAAAAAATGTATCGAGCGCGGTATTAGAGTTGTTCTAGGATCTCCATTCGCCTCTGGCTTGTTAACAAACCCAAAAAATCCTAGTGTTCGCTATAATTACGGACCAGTTCCAGCTAATATTCGAGCACGTGCCATTAATCTTCAAGAGTGTTGCGCAGAATTCAACGTCCCCCTAATGGCTGCAGCGTTACAATTTCCACTTTTCCATCCAGCCGTCTGTTCTGTCATACCAGGCGCTCGAACAGCGGATCAAATTAAAGGAAATATTAAAAACTTTAATTTTGACATACCTAAAAAACTTTGGGCAGAAATGAAAAACCGAGATCTGATTGTTTATGACGCACCCACCGAATAAAGTTGAATGAAATCTTCACAAAAAGAGTACTAATTTACCTAAAAAACTTCTGCATTTTAAGGAGAAATGTATGCCCAATTTTCCAATAATCGATACCCATTTACATATTTGGGATATAGAACGCCTTAAATATTCCGCCTTTGATGGACATGAGCTATTTGGAAGGTCTTACCACATTGAAGACTTTCAGGAAGATAGCGCCCAGCTTGATATTGAGGCGATGGTTTTTGTAGAGTGCTTTGCAGATTTCAGCCCCACTGGCGGGCAGTATATTGAGGAAATTGAGTTTGTAGAAGAGAGCGCAAAACGCGACCCACGAATTAAGGGTATTGTACCAATGGCGCCTCTTGAATGGGGCGCACGAGTGAAACCCCTGTTATCGCAGATGAAAGAGCAACACCCAACGGTGAAAGGCATTCGTCGAATAATGGAGTTTGAAAGTGACCCACGTGCACTGACTTTGTCAGAAGAGTTCATAGAGGGCGTTAATTTACTTAACGAATTTGGGTGGCATTTTGAAATTAATGTAAATTTTGCGCAGATGGATATAATTCGTGAATTTGTTCAACACATTCCTGATGTTCCAATGATACTTGATCACTGCGGGAAACCCGGTATTAGAGAGGGTGTTATTGAACAGTATCGCGCAGACATTCGTGATTTGGCTCAGCACCCAAATATGTGGATTAAACTTTCTGATCTTCCACCATATGCGGATCCATTGAATTGGACAGATAAAGACCTTCGACCCTATATTGATGCCACGATAGAACACTTTGGTTTTGATCGAACAATCTATGCTGGCGATTGGCCAATTTGTCTTCAGGCAACAAGTCTTACTCGTTGGGTTGAAACATTGGATCGCGCGTTCGAAGGAGCTTCAGAAGTTGAGAGAAGGAACTTTTATCGCAACAACGCCAACAACTTTTATCGACTTGGATTATAAGCTTCCCCAAAAAATTCCCTGTAACAAGTTCATTAAAAATACAAGCTTTACCGAAACAAGATTAAACCTTGGGGCAAATAAGCACAGAGTAAAAGTAACTATATTGAAGTTATAGGATACTGTGAGATTTCTATCTGAAAAGGCCATCTGGCGCATTGGCTAAAAAAGACTTCACTTCTGCAGCACCGCAAGCCTGTGTGGACAAACGATTTGTTTGCACAGGAGAAGAGAATGGCCTTACCCAATTTAACTACAGCTTCCCGTAAAGAACTCATTTGTGAATGGCGGCGGATGTTCAAATACCGTGAGCCTGAAAAAACCGGCGCTAAGGTTCTTAGAACTTGCCTGCAAGTGAAGCTTAAACGGCAAGGAAACATACAAGACTATAATAAAGCGCATGCAAAGCTTATGAGCCGTCTGAAGCGTCACGAGGTTGGCGACGGCCCTTTATCGACCCATTCAGTTCTATCGCCTGGTACAGAGCTAATAAGAAGCTATCGGGGACAGACATATACTGTGACGGTTCAAGATACAGGCTTTGAGTGGAATGGGGCTCATTATGGATCCCTCTCCGAGCTTGCAACTCGCATAACGGGGACACGCAGATCAGGTCCCAGGTTCTTTGGACTTAAATCCTGATGCGCTGCGCTATCTACACTCGCAAAAGTACTGATGAGGGATTAGAGCAGAGCTTTAATTCTTTGGATGCGCAGCGGGAGGCTTGTGAAGCATTTATCGCCTCTCAAAAGCATGAGGGCTGGATATTGCATGACACATCTTATGATGATGGTGGATGGTCAGGCGGCACGCTTGAGCGACCCGCTGTTCAGCAATTGCTTGAAGATATCCGTTTAGGCCGCGTTCAAATCATTGTGGTATATAAAATAGACCGCCTGACC
>LUQC01000042.1 GCA_001627925.1 Rhodobacteraceae bacterium REDSEA-S34_B6
ATTAATATCTAATGAAGAAAAAACAGTCACACCCCATTCAAATCAGTCACGGTGGAATAGATCCTCAGGTGGAGTTTTTATTTAAAAAAGTTGAAAAGAATAATTCTTAGCAGAAAAGGATTTGATGCTAGAGCAGGTGGAAGCGCATCGCCTATACTTAGCGATGGAAGGATATTTTCTCTACCGATTCCTCAAAATCATCCATCACCAAAAAAGTATAAAGATTTAAACCTTTATGGAATATCAGGTACTGAATTATTAAAAGAGACATCTGCCAAAGTTAAACCTTCAGATTATTGTCATAATGACCCGTTGCTGAATGAGGATATTGGTATTTTCGGTCAAGCAGGCTCATCTCAAACAGAATTAAAAAATAATAATGTAGGTCCAGGAGATCTATTCTTATTCTTTGGATGGTTTAAGAATTTTTCAATTAAGGGAAGGGATTTGCATCATCTTTTTGGGTGGCTGCAAATAAGAGAAATAATCGAAGGGTCCGAAGCAATAACCGCATATCTTAAAAAAAAGAATATTGCACATCCTCATGGGTATGGCGATACCTCCAAATTTTTAAACAATACTATCTATGTAAGCAAAAAAACTTTAGAGATAAATGGAAAAAAAGTTTTTAACAAGGGCCATGGTTTATTCAAAAAGACACATAACGATTTAATTTTGACTGAAGCAAATAAAACACGATCTAGATGGAAACTGCCTTCAAAATATTTTTCAAATACAGAAGGACTATTCTTAAATAGAATGAAGTGGGATAACGAAAAAGAATCTAAAATCTTCTACAAAGGGTTTGGACAAGAGTTCATCCTTGACATTGAGAAAAATCCAAGTGTAATGAAGTGGGCAGTGAACCTAATAAAAAAATTCGGTTAATTAATAAAGAAAATAAAACATGGTTTTAGCAACAGGAGTGCTTTTAGTTTTAGCATTGATATTTGGACCTTCTTTGTGGGTGAAGTTGGTGATGAGACGGTATTCATCGCAACAGCCCGAAATGCCTGGCACTGGAGGAGAGCTCGCAAAGCATTTAATTGAGCGATTCTCTTTAAAAGATGTGAAGGTCGAAGTAACTGAGCTCGGAGATCACTACGATCCAATTGAAAAAAAAGTTAGGCTTTTGCCAGAGCATTACGAATCTAAATCGTTAACCGCAATTGCAATTGCAGCGCATGAGGTTGGACACGCAATCCAGCATCAGCAAGGCGATAAACGTCTGGCTGCTAGAACAAAGATGGTTCCCGTTGTTGATAAGGTGGCCCGTTGGAGTGTAGCTATAATATCTTTGTCACCAGTAATCGGTATTGTTACGCGGCACCCAATGCCATTTTCTTTATTACTTTTTCTAGGGCTCTCCGGTTTTATCGCTCGCATGATGGTCCACGCAGTGACTCTGCCAATTGAATTTGACGCAAGCTTTTCTAAAGCGCTGCCTATTTTGAGAGAAGGTAATTACGTATCGCAGTCAAACGAAAAAGCCGTAAGTAGTGTCTTGAGAGCAGCAGCTCTAACTTATGTTTCGGCCGCGTTAGCCGACATCTTAAATCTAAGTCGTTGGATCGTTATATTACTGAGGCGATAAAATAAATTTATTGGAAGAGAAATATGTAAATTTTTATAATTTATATATAATTCAGTTCGGAAATCCTTCGGGGGAAAAGTTACTTTAATAATGAAAATAAGGCTAGATTTGTTTAGATCTTTTTGTGTTAGCATTTTTCTAGTACTTGCCGGTTTGCAATCTATGCAAGCTCATGCAAATGGAATAGCAAGTTTTGGTCCGTATGTAGAACTTATTCCTGGTGCCACTAATTTAAAAGCTCGAAAACAAGACAAAAATAATAGCCAAAGATCTACTACGGGAGAAGATTTTATAATCGTTCCCGAGAGAACAAATATTTGTCAACATCAACAAGCCCATACTGCCTCTCAATGTAACACTACTTATAATTTTAGTGGTCTTGGCTATGTGCCAACTGGAAGTGCAACTTCGATTCATTTTGGGAATACCCCAGCTAACTCTTATTTAGTTTTTATCAATGACGATCACAACAGTGGCGATGATCGAACCTCAAAGATTGGTCAAATAGTATTTGAAAACGAAATATTGGGCTACTGGACACACCCCACAATGACTGTGGCTTTTCCAGAAGTCGATAAAGATAATGCAGAATATCCAAGCTCAGGTAACAGCGGTTTCAGTGCAAGGCAGACAGAGAACCATGTTCACTATGGCAGCAGTACCACAGCTTCAACTACATCCGGTGACTGGGTTTCTATTGGCGCTGATAAAAGAACGTTGAGATTTGGTGCAAAAAACGGTAAGCCAGGGGATTTTATTCGAGTCATAACTAGAGCGGCCAGTCCAACTGTAGCGTTTAGTAGCACAAGCTCAAGTGGAGCTGAATCGGTTTCTTCTGCAGCTTTGAATATAGATTCTGCAGCTTTGAATATAGATTTATCATATGCAGCAACTCAAAATGTATCTGTTAATTATACGGTAACTGGCACCGCGACTGGCTCGGGTACCGATTACACTCTGGCCAGTGGTTCTTTAACTATAAACGCTGGTTTAACCAGCGGCTCAATTAGTATTGCCGGCATTGTCAATGACTCTGTGGACGAACCAAATGAAACGGTGATCGTCACTTTATCAAGTCCTACCAATGCAACTTTGGGCAATAACACCGTTCACACTTATACAATTATTGATAACGACAATCCTCCAGTGGTTGACTTCAACACTACTACTTCGAATGGAGCCGAATCTTCATCTTCCAAAGATATCGCGGTTGATTTATCAGCAGCCTCAGGAAAAAATGTGACAGTCAATTATGCCGTGACAGGAACGGCCACTGGCTCGGGCACCGATTATACTTTAGCTAGCGGCATAGCAACTATATCACCTGGTTCAACATCAACGAATATTACAATTGCTGGTATTGTTAATGACTCATTAGATGAAGCGGATGAAACAGTTGTCGTCACCTTATCAAATCCTAACAATGCGACCTTGGGTAGCAATAGCGTTCATACTTACACTATCACGGATAATGACAATCCTCCATCAGTTGCCTTTAATACTACAACTTCGAGCCAAGCTGAGTCAGTTTCCTCTGTAGACTTGACCGTAGATTTATCGGCAGCCTCAGGACAGAGCGTAACCGTTAATTATGCTTTGACAGGAACGGCCACCGGCTCGGGCACCGATTACACTTTAGCCAATGGCATGGCATCTATTGCACCTGGTTCAACATCAACGAATATTACTATTGCTGGTATTGTTAACGATTCACTTGACGAAGCCAATGAGACTGTTGTTGTTACATTATCGAGTCCTACTAATGCAACCTTGGGAAGCAACGATGCCCACACTTATACCATCGTGGATAATGATAATCCTCCAGTAGTTCAATTTAATGCCACCAGTTCAAACGGAGCTGAGTCTGCATCTTCCACAGATATCACGGTTGATCTTTCGGC
>LUQC01000043.1:0-18440 GCA_001627925.1 Rhodobacteraceae bacterium REDSEA-S34_B6
TTTTCACACACACGATACATCTGGAATTGCAGGCGCTACCATTTTGGCAGCAGCAGATGCAGGTGTTGATGTTGTTGACGCAGCGATGGATGCTTTTTCTGGCGGAACGTCACAACCTTGTATGGGATCGATCGTAGAAGCTCTGCACAACTCGGAGCGTGATACTGGAATAAACATCGAAAACTTAAGAGAGATAAGTGACTATTGGGGGCAAGTTAGAGCTCAATATGCTGCTTTTGAAAGTGGTCTATCGTCACCGGCCTCGGAAGTTTATTTGCATGAGATGCCGGGAGGACAATTCACAAATTTAAAAGCTCAAGCTCGCTCAATGGGCATGGAAGAAAAATGGCATGACATAGCAGAAACATATGCAGACGTTAATCAAATGTTTGGTGATATCGTAAAAGTTACTCCATCATCAAAGGTGGTAGGCGACATGGCCCTCATGATGGTTGCTCAAAATTTAAGTCGTGATGATGTCGAAAATCCGAAAACTGATGTGGCTTTCCCTGAAAGTGTTGTTGATATGCTCAGAGGAAATTTAGGACAGCCGCCTGGAGGGTTTCCAAAGCATATAGTTAAAAAGGCATTGAAAGGCGAAAAACCAAATTTAGACCGACCAGGTAAAAATCTTGAACCAATAGACCTCGAAGAAACCCGTCAAGAACTTTCTGATAATCTTGATGGCATGAAAATTGATGATGAGGACTTAAATGGTTACTTAATGTATCCAAAGGTTTTCCTAGATTACATGGAACGGCATCTCACATATGGCCCGGTTCGAACTCTACCAACAAAAACTTTTTTCTACGGCATGAACTCCGGTGACGAAATAAGTTTGGAAATCGATCCTGGCAAAACACTAGAGATCCGCATGCAAGCAATCGGTGAGACGGATGAAAATGGCGAAGTCAAAGTTTTTTTTGAACTAAATGGCCAGCCGAGAGTAATTAGAGTTCCCAATAGATTTGAAAATGGAAACTGGCATTCATGTAGAGCGAGATGCGAAAATAAAAGCTGTTCACGTTAAGCCAGCCACCCAAATTGACGCAAAAGATTTAATCATAGAGCTAACGTAACCGCGTCGACCTTATAAGGTAACATATTTTAAATACGTACTTCATTTTATGCTTGCGGTTGCAAACGTATCTTTATAAATAACGGTTCAGTGATTTATGCGGGCGTAGCTCAGGGGTAGAGCGTTACCTTGCCAAGGTAAATGTCGTGAGTTCGAATCTCATCGCCCGCTCCACTAACCTATTAAAATATAAAACTTTTTTAGGTAAAAAAAATTAAAAATTCACCTTTTGGAATGTGTCTTCCCACGGGATTCGCTGAAATTTGCGTTGTCTTCCCACTTTTTAGCGTATTTTTGTGTGACTCATTTGCAATATGCAGAAATATTAATAAAAGGTGTTTTTTGTCTTCCCAAGCTCGATTAGTGTCTTCCCAAAACAAAACACAAAAAGGAATATTGAAATGAAGACAAAAATACCGCCACCTATTCTAGCGTTAGTGATGATAGTTTTAATTTATCTCTCTTCTTTATTTGTTGAATCAATCACATTTAATTATCAAGGCTCATTAAGTGTTTTGTTTATTATTTTGGGTGCAGCATGCGCCTTACCTTCTTTTAAATTGTTTGCGAAATTCAAAACAACTATTACCCCTTTAAAGCCTTCAGATGCTACAGCGCTAGTAACTGAAGGTATGTATCGGTACTCAAGAAACCCAATGTACCTAGGGTTGCTATTATGGACTATTGCTTCAACAATTTGGTTTGGAACTTGGTTTGGTATAATTATAAATATTGTATTTGTTTTTCTTATTAATTTTCTACAAATCATTCCCGAAGAGGAAGCACTTTTGGAAATTTTTGGTGAGGAATATGAAGAGTACAAAAAGAATGTAAGAAGGTGGATTTAAAAAAGGCCGTATGCAAATGCCGCCACTATGCAGACAAGGATATTAATTACTACCGTGAACAATTTTAGCCAAATTGGGTCTTCATCCCACATCACACTTATCCACACCCTGATAGACAAAGCATACCAACTAGAACAGTTTTAACAATATCATGGCCTTGCCACTTTTGAATTTGGAGTGTGATGCACAACCATATCACCAAGCAGTCTAAAGCTTTCACTGAACAAGGGGGCAAATTGACCTTTAATACGTTCCTGCGCTGTTTCGCTTGCTTTTAACCTATCGTCTTCTGTCGGGTATGCCGCAATCGCTAATAGGCTGGTTTCTTCAGTTTTAACCAAGACTAGCAATTCGGCTTGAGGATAGAGTGATGGAGCGTCACGCTCATACATCTCAATAAATTCTTCCATGGCTTCAGGAGAATTAAAATCCATCGAAACTACATTGGTCGGTTTCATACTTGCGATCCTTCTTGATGATGGAAGGAAAGCATACCAACTAGAACGGTTTTGACAATGCTCAGACATTTGAAACAGCTCAGAAGAAAAGAGGCCTTATCTTCGAAAGAGAAGTGCCTAGTCCCAGTCAGTCAATTTTACTAAGCCGTTCGTATAATCGCTTAAGTACTTTTAGAAATAATATCCCAGTGTGAAACTTAGCTCACTGTCATCCACAAGCGAGTAGAATGGTAAATTTTGCCTGTCAGACTGATAGAGTAAATAATTAATATCTAAAGTCATCCCATTACGGAGCCGCCTAGAAGCCTCCAGACCAAATAAAGACTGGCTGAACGCGTCATCAACCGTATATAAAATAAGAAGATTGGTGTCGAACTCATCATTAGCTGTTAATCTAACTCCAGAGACAATCATCTGGTCTATCAGCGCTTGAGCTCTTTCATCATATTGATATTCGAAAAGTATGCCCATATCCCATTGAGTTTCAAAAATCGTGTAAACAGTTTTTTCTGTTCCTAGAACTACTGCATCGAAATCTTTTCCACTTTGAGTTCCAGTTAACCCTTCGAATTTATACAGGATCGACTCTCCAGTATACTGTAACTCCAAACCGACTGAACGCATTTGCTCATAATATGGTGCAATCATTGGCTGTTCTAATTCTTGGACTAGAAATAACGGCTCTCGTACAGTTCCATCAAATATACTAAATGCATACTCAATATCGCCAATCGAGTTTGCATACCTAAATGCTTGATCGCTTGCCTTAGACCCTTTTGCGTGTGCAAACTGTGCAGGAGCAACTGGCATTCCAAAACCTGGATGGGCATTTGCATCGTTAAAAGTTCTTTCACGGAACCGAGGAATATACCAATATTGTAACTCTCCAGAACCTAAGTAAGTCTCAATAGAAATAGAGGGTGCACCCAATTTATTGTCAGCAGAGATACCTGCAGCTAAGTCTTGCTGGTTAATCAAGTCAACAAGATTTCTACTTTCGGCAACTCCCCAGAACGTATGCCTGTAGCCTAGATAAACATCTATATCGCCGAACGTCTTTGAAAGAAAAAGTTGACGCGGCTCAACGATATCTTTGCCATTATCGTTGAGACTTTTTCTTATAATAATTTCATATTCAAGCTGAAAGTCATCTAACTCTTCATAACCAATGACTTTGGCTTCAGCAGTAAAATTTGTATCGAAACTAGCACCTAAAGACTTGGGAAAATAAGATCCCGTAATTTCTAGTGAACCGCTTGTCTCTGCTTTAACTTGTATGGCCAGTAGGAGCCAAACACATGCTATTCTTGCAAAATAGCCCATCACCGAACTTTTTTAAGCGATTTCTTATTGAAGTCTTTTGCAGACAAACCAGTTTGGAACTTCCAGTCGTCGAATTCCAATATAGTCTTTTTTCCCGTTTGATGGTTTTCCATCTCGAATATATCCGCTCGCCAAAATTTACCATTATATTTAGAATAGTTTTTATAGACTAGCGTCTTAAGCAAACTTTCTTTTCGATCATAAAACTCGATTTTGTGAGATCTATATTCTTTTGTATCTATCCAAACAATTTGCTTCGAGTAGCCACTCTTGCGATCGATTGGATCATACTCCACAACAAAACAATCCAACCCCTGGTAATCCTCATTTCGTAAGTATTTGTATGTGTATTTTTCGAGTTCCTGGCTTGAAATATCTTCGTAGGCAAACTCACTGCCCATAAATGGTCCTGCTTGGTTCGATGAAGCAATCCGTTTTACTCTCTTCAGAGCTGGCAGGTACAACCACTGATCATCTGACCCTGATTTCTTAGTATGCGAAAGGAAAGCTGTGCCCTTAACGTCAGCGGGAGTATCAAAAATTACGAGCGACAAATCGCCCTCATCTGTGCCTTCGAGAGTTCTATTTCTGATTTTCCTTGATGTAGAGTTTCCATATTGATCAAACAAAGTCATCGTCATTGTAGAAGTAGTATCGCCAAACCCCCTATCCCTAACATCTACCTCTGTCGCTATTTCAAGTCCCTTTCCTTCAGAAGCATAAACGCTCCCAACGAACAGATAAGATAATAAAACTATAAGAATAATTCTAAAAGATTTCATGATTTTTCCTTATATCAAATTAAGCGGTGACGACATTATCTGAAGCATTACTTTTATTAATTTTTCTATCTAACAGGATGAGTAATGCGGGTAAAATAGTTAAATCTGCGACAAGCGCCATAAACAACGCTATGGCTGTTAGGCTAGCCATTGCACTATTCAGCCCAAAACTTGACTGCGCCAAAATAGCAAAACCAGCAACTAAAATAATTGTGGTAACTAGCAGTGCGGTACCGACCCCACTAAATGCAGACACCACGGCCTTTTCGGCAGACAAATTATGATTTTTTCTTGCTAGCTGATATTTTGTTAAAAAATGTACACTATCATCCACTATCACCCCAAGTGCCATACCAGTTACTACCGCTACGGCCATATTTACCTGACCAACAAAGAGACCCCATACTCCGAAAGCTAATGCAGCAGGAAGTAGGTTTGGAACCAAGCTCAGTAGTCCCAGCCTCACATCTTTCAAAGCAATCAGGATAATGCCTGAAATAATCAAAACAGCGTATAAAGTTCCCCATAACATGCCTTGAATATTTCTCTCAGCTATGTACGAAAACATTACAGTCGGACCTGCGGCGACCGTATCCATTCCCAACTCATTTTTTAGAAAAGTTTCTGCTTCCAAGATCCAAGCCTTGATTTGGTTTGTAGTCAAATCGTCAATTGTTACAATGACTTGTGTCGATGACTTATCAATATCAATTTGATTATTGAGATCCAAACCAAATGGAAGTGACAATTCATATAGGAGAAGATACTGCGCAGACAGTTCACGGTTTTCTGGTATTCTATAAAACTCTACGTCTCCTCCATTTAGATCTCTATTCAAGCGCTTGAAAACATCGGTTATACTCTGAACATTTGTTACAACTTCATGATTTCGGGCCCAATTAGCAAATGTTTCAAGTTTATTCAAAAACACGGGATCGCTTATGCCATTTGGCTTTTTCGACTGCATATCAAATTGTATTTGATTGAGACCAGTTAAGTTTTGGCTAATCCAATCGGTATCTGCTCTGAAGGTTATATCTTCATCAAAATATTTGAGAAAGTCGTCATTGATTTCGTTCCTTGTAATTGCTGCTGTTACAAGCACCGAGATAAAAATTGATATAATTAGAACTGCCTTATATTTTGAGGAAATAAACTCACCCATCTTGCCCATATAATTGTTTAGAGAGCCGAGCGTTTCTTTAGGTTTTACAGTCACAAAACTCATTAAAATAGGAAGTAACATAACGGAAAAAAGCCAAGCTGCCATTACGCCCGCGGCTGTGATATTGCCTAAATCGTGAAACGGCGGCGAGTCGGAAAAGTTTAAGGATAAAAAACCAACAGCCGTTGTAATTGATGTTAAAAAAATAGGCTTACCGTTAACACTCAAACTATAAATAATTGAGTCACGTTGACTATGCCCAGCTTTCATTCGCTGGAACATTGTAACAAGAAAATGAATAGAATCTGCAACGGCTAATGTCGTAATCACCGTTGGAGCACTCGCTGACGGCGGCGTTAATCCAACACCAATCCACCCACCAAAACCCATCGCAAATGTAATACTTGGAACGATAATAAGCACAACCATTGCCGTTGCGTAAATTGATCTTATCATCAAGTAGGTAACTACAAGAATGACCAAATACATGGCAGGCATTAACGTCATCATATCATTTTCAGATGCCTCTAGAAAGGCATTGTTGAAAACTGCAATACCACCTAGCCTTAACTTTACATCATGATTTTGTTCGATTGTTTCCTTGAGCAATCTAGATGCTTCTACAACTTCAACGACCTCCATAGGATTTTTTCCTGGCAATTGAACGGTGGCCGTCACAGCAGTAGCTCTATGATTGGGATCATGAATTCTGCCAATTATAGAGGGTTCGGTTGAAATTATCGTGCGTATTGCATCTAGTTTTTGTTCGTCCAATTGTTCTGCGAATTCATAGAGATCTTCCACAAGCAAATCGTCTTCATCCACCTCTGTATGCTGATAATTAGATATACTGTCGACACGCAAGGAATACGGTATCTGCCATGCTAATTCAGTTAACTCTTCAATAGCAGATAGTATTTGAACGGAACTGGCATTGCTGCCTGGTTTTGGCTCAACAGCAAATTGAACATTGTCAATTTTTGTATAGGTTTTTTGGAGCCTTTCAAAAGCGTCAAGTTGTGGATTAGTCTTTCCAAAAAATGCTCGATAATCATTATCAAAATAAAGATTCTTAGCGCCAAAAGACATCCCAACGGTAATTAATAGTAGAAAAATGATTGCTATTAGACGGTTATTTAGCAACGTTTCTCCATAAGAAGAATTTGTAAAATTCATACTAGTTCCATTTCGGTTTTAAACTTTTCTGACAGTGGTAGCCGCACAACTTTATTAGTAAAAAAGCATAAGGTATTGAAAGAAGCCCAAACAAATTTTAGTTTTTTTAAATTTTTAACAGTTTGCCTAAAAATCTATCAAATTTGCGATCAAAAATAATTATATACGGCTGACGAAATATGCGGCTATCTTGCTGTTTACAAGCTGAAACCTACATGACCTTGCGTAAAGATATCAAAGTATTTTGTGAAAATCGGAGTGTTAAATTGAACTTAATAATTACATTAAAAATAATACACTAC
Organism: Rhodobacteraceae bacterium REDSEA-S34_B6; assembly: GCA_001627925.1. GTDB lineage: Bacteria > Pseudomonadota > Alphaproteobacteria > Rhodobacterales > Rhodobacteraceae > Salinivivens. Next base: position 7,133 of record LUQC01000043.1, read on the forward strand.
GTTGCACTATTTTTAGCAGGCGGTGCAGGGGTCGCTAATCCACTGCTGATAAAAGCTCATAAATCTAGCGGGATAACTCCCTCTAACGAAGTACAACAGACAATGTTAAAATTGGTCAAAATTTCATTACTTGCGATGATTTTAATTTGGATTTCTGGATTGTGGTTAGCTTTAGAGATTTATGGAACTTTGAATATGGGGTGGGCTTTTACAGTCAAAATCATAGGCGCCAGCATTCTTCTAATTTCAACGGTTACCGTAAACTTGTACCTGATAAATAGAGCTAAAATGAATGCACCGCCTAAAGAGAAATTTCTCAAGAGTTTAACTGTTTTAAACCGTTTAGCACTGTTGGCAGTTCTAACGGGTATATCAATAACAACGACCAGAATTGGTTTCTGATATGGTGCAAAATTTAAATGTTAGAGTTATCTTCTAATTAATAATGACATTATAACAGATACAAATCATGTACTTGTGCTAAATATTTTCAATCTTAAAATTAAAATTCCAAAGGAGATTTATAATGCTATACGATAAAATGGTTAAAACTAATGAAACAAGGGACGTGGATGCCTTCCTTTCTATGATTGACGAGGATTTTGTGATGGTAAGCCATCAAACTCAAACGGAACGCAGCAAACAAGAATTTGCCGAAATGGTTCGGGGTATGATGTCAAGCGATAGTCTAGAAGTCACGGATCAAAGATGCGTATATGAAAACGATGATATTCTGGTAGAACATAGTTTTATGTCTTTCCCTGATGGATCAAAAGAAGCAGTCCTAGCAGTTTGGACGAAAAGGAATGATAAGTTCATAAAAGTCGAAACTGGGGCAACACCAATAAAATAACAAGCTTTTGACACTTACAAGCTTGAGCCCTTATTTGTATTCTTTATCACCATGATTTAAATAATTTTTTTTGATCTGGCACGGGCTTTGCTCTCGTATAAAACTCATCAACGGGGGTAAAAATGCTTTGTAAAAAACAAATACAAACTAAATCAGATGTTTTTGAAACAACATATGATATTGTCCAAAAAGCTAATTTCGCATTAAATGAAGTAATTGGATCTGTAGCTGCTAATGAAATATCGCCTAATCTGGGTTGTAGGTGGAGCCATGAGCAGAAAAAAGAGCAATTTCTTACTATAGACCGTTTTTAGTTGTCCAGACTACCTCGCTTTATTAATAGCTTGTTCAATAAGATTTCTTAGGTCAGATGCGTCCCCAGCTACCGGATTTGTGGAAGCGGCACTATCAAGCATCGCTTTATCAGCGATTCTGCTCGAACAATCCAACGGCACACCAATTTCACTCAAAGATTTAGGTATATTAAGTCGGTCAAGCTTGACCTCTATTTCTTTTATAAATCCATCACTGGTTTTATTTTTAATGTTTAAAGCGTGAGCCATTTGGTGACGCTTTTCTTCTAAAGAAGGAAGATTATAGCGAAGAACTGCTGGCAACACGATTGCGTTTGTCAAGCCGTGCTGGGTATCAAACTCCGCACCGATCATGTGGGAAATAGCATGAACAAAACCAAGCCCTTTCAGAAATGAAACTCCCGCCAAGCAAGATCCAACCAGCATGCCACCACGAGCCTCTAGGTTCTCCGGTTGCTCAACTGCAGTTATCAAATATTTACCGATTAATTTTAATGCTTCAATAGCTGCACCATCACACAAAGGATTAAAATCGGGGACAATATATGCTTCAATTGCATGCGTTAATGCATCAACGCCCGTCCAGGCCGTTAAGTCAGCAGGCAACCCAACGGTCAGCACTGGATCAAGGACAGCCGCACTAATCTTTAGCCTAGGATGATCAAGACAGAACTTCATACCCTTTTCAGAATCTGTTACCATTGCAGTACTTTCAGTCTCTGCACCTGTACCAGCAGTTGTTGGTATCATAATTAATTTCGGAAATGGATTTGTGGCATTAACCTTTGGTACCGGTTTATTGTAATCAAAAGCCCATAAATCAATCTCATTGTTTACAGTAAGACAAATGGCTTTTGCCCCATCCATACCACTTCCTCCACCGATACCAATTATAGCATCATGGTTTCCATCTCTATAAGCATTACATCCAGCCTTAATCTCGTAACCTACTGGATTAGGAGAAATCTCAAAAAATAGCTCACTGGAAATTCCATCGCTGGATAGTAGGCTGCTTAATTCCTTGATAAATGATAACTGGCAGCTTCCTTTGTCAGTCACAATTAGTGGATTTTGAATTTCTAAATTTTTACAAATCGAGCCGATATCAGAGATACGTCCTGGACCGTAAAATATAGGAACTGGAAATCCCCAATCTTTATATTCATGAAAGCTATTATACGTCATTAAAGAATATCCTTTACCGATTTTCAGCATTAAACTTCTGGTTTAAATGTTTTTCGCGCATAAGCTCAAAAATGCAAGAGTAATTTCTCTCAGACTTTGCACGCATAGAGAGGTTTTAGTTGGTTTAATTTATTCTACGTCTTAACATATCGATTATTTGAAGGAGGAATTAATGTCAGATCATGGCTATGAAACCGGCAGATTAAATTTGCCATTTGTAGGTGTTTCTACATTCGCAAAGCGTCAGTTGGCTACAGACTGGTCACAAATTAATGCGGATGTAGCAGTTCTGGGCGCACCCTTTGACTTTGGCACACAGTGGCGAGCTGGAGCTCGGTTTGGACCAAGAGGAATTCGTGAAGCATCAACTTTGTTCAGCTTCGGACATTCGGGCGCATATGATCATGAAGACGACATAACTTACTTAAACGAAAACGTTAAGATTGTGGATATTGGGGATGCAGACATTATTCATACCGATACAAAAAAAAGCCATAAAAATATTGAAGATGGGGTCAGGTCTATACTAAGTGCCGGTGCATTACCAGTTGTGCTTGGAGGGGACCATTCGGTAAATATCCCATGTGTAAATGCCTTTTCAAATTATGGCCCAATTCACATACTTCAAATAGATGCACACCTCGACTTTGTAGATATAAGGCATGGCGTAAAATATGGCCATGGAAACCCAATGCGAAGAGCTGCTGAAAAAAGCTATGTTACTGGGCTTACCCAGGTTGGGATCAGAAATGTAAGTTCCACTGCAAAAGAAGGATATGATAGTGCAAAGGCGATGAACTCAGATATTTTATCAGTTCGCCAAACGCGAAAAATCGGACCCAAAAAATTAGTGGGCAGAATTCCTAAAGATGCAAAAGTTTACGTTACTATCGATATAGACGCTTTTTGTCCATCGATTGCTCCTGGAACCGGTACGCCAAGCCATGGTGGCTTTCTATACTATGACGTTCTCGAAATATTACAGTATCTAGCGAAGCAAAATAAGGTTGTGGGTATAGATTTGGTGGAAGTTGCCCCTGACTACGATCACTCTGGATCAACCACAATACTTGCGGCTCAACTTCTTTTAAATTTTCTTGGCTTCATTTTCCATAATCAAAAATAGTCTCAGATTACTTTCAAAACCCGGCAATATTTAATCTGCATTTTTTGATTTGCCTAATCGTAAATACGGTAAGACAACCAAAAAAGCCGCGAGAAATAAAAGGATCATTGTCATGGGTCTCTCAACGATAAAATTAATACCATCGTACAGTTGCATCGACCTGCTAAAATTATCTTCTAGCATTCGACCTAATATAAATCCGATAAGTAAAGGTGCCATTGGATAGTTAGCAAATCTCATTATGGTGGCACAAACTCCAAGCCCAACCAGGATTAAGAGTTCAGTGGAGTTGTTTTGGCCAATGTAACTTCCCATGAGAGTAAAAAATAGTATAAACGGGATAAGAAACGTTCTAGGTATTGTAAGTACTTTCGCGATGTAGGGAATTAAGGGTAAATTCAGAATAAGCAACACTACATTCCCAATGTACATTGAAATGATGACGGCCCAAAAAATCTGTGGTTCATCTGTCATTAATCTTGGACCTGGGCTTACATTTAATGCAATTAAAGCGCCTAGTAAGATAGCCGTTGTACCTGACCCAGGAATTCCCAACGTTAAAAGAGGCACAAATGACCCAGTACAAGCTGCATTGTTTGCTGTTTCAGGGGCTGCCAGCCCTTTTATAGATCCTTTACCAAACTCTTTCTTCTCATGCTCAGGCGCAATATTACGTTCAACCGCATATCCCAAAAATGAGGCAATAGTCGCTCCCGCACCGGGCAAAACGCCAATAAAAAATCCTTGAGCAGACTGCCGCCCTATTACTGGAGCTATCGATTTTGCCTCTTGTTTTGTAATACGTAAATTCTCAATTTTTCCACTTTCACTATGTGCAGCTCTTGCTGGGTTTAAAACTAAAAAAATTGCTTCTGGAAGGGCAAAAATTGCCATTGCTAGAGTTATGAAACTAAAACCAGACTGCAAATCCATAAGCCCCATAGTAAATCGAGGCATATTAAATAATGCCCCCTCTCCTACTGTGGCCATCATCAAACCCAGTACTGTCATTAAGATTGCCTTAGCTACTTGACCGCTTCCCGCGAAGGCAGCTATCGCACTCAATCCAACAATCATTAAAGCAAAATACTCTGCTGAATGGAACAACAAGGCCACTGAGGACAAAGCTGGCGCAAATATCATAAGTAATATTGCACCAATAGTCCCACCAGCGAAGGATGAAATTGCCGCTATTGTTAGTGCTTTGCCCGCTTTCCCCGCTCTGGCCATCGGATAGCCGTCAAAGCTTGTTGCAACAGTACCAGCCACGCCTGGTGCATTTAAAAGAATAGAAGAGGTAGAGCCCCCAAAGATTGCCCCATAATAAACGCCTGCAAGCAGTATCAAGGCTGCGGATGGATCTCCTAAAGTTATGGCGATCGGTATCATTATAGCGATTATGGACATAGGACCAAGACCCGGCAGCATCCCTATAAACGTTCCGATGATACACCCACCAATAACCATGAATAAATTTTTCAGAGAAAATGCAGTTTCTAGACCAATCAATAGACCTTCAAGCATGTTGCCTCTCTAAAATATCGATGGAAGCGGCCGCAAATATATACCCAATACTTGCTCCACCAAGTACCAGATAATAAAGGACGCTATGGCAATTATAAAAAACAGACGAAAAATTTTTCGTTCACCTAGAGCGTAACCAGAAACCGTCAGAAACGTAATCGTTGAGATAAAAAAGCCTAACGGGCGCAGAGAAAGAGCGTAAGCAGCCATCATTATGATTAGAAATACCGCTTGACCAAGATTGTAATCAAAAAGACGTCTGTAATCGATCTCCGTCCCATCTTTACTATCTTTATTTTTCTCAAACCCAAGAACAATAATGGCTGATACCAAAATTGATAACACGCCTAAAATCTTAGGAAATGTCGATGGCCAAATAGGATTTCGCTGCATAAACGGAGGCAATAGCTGGTCCATAGTAAAAAAGGCAGCATATGAATACAGCAGAGATATACTTAATATAACTAATGCAATCCAACGATCCAACGACATGATGTAGTAATACCGGAATAGAAAATCGGCTTATAGAAAAATAAGCCGATTTCTAATTTATTTAAAGAAAACCCAATTGGCGCATTAAATCACCAATGACTTTTTCTTGATTTTCCAAAAATACTCGGAAATCATCACCATTGTTGTGGATATTGACCCAACCATTACGTGATCTTACAGCTTCCCACTCAGGAGTTTCGTACATTTTGGTAAGTGCATCTTGATATGCAGCCAAAGTGGCTGAAGGCAAATCAGGAGCAGCAAAGAAACCACGCCAATTAACAAAGGATGTATCTATTCCCTGTTCTTTCATCGTAGGAGCACCGTCATATGCTGGCACCCTAGCTTCAGATGTTACACCAAGAATTTTTACCTCACCAGCTTGTGCCAGAGCTACAGCCTCAGAAAATCCTGTTGAAAGTGCATTTATTTCACCAGAAAGCAAAGCGGCCATAGCGTCTCCACCCGCGTCGTAAGGAATATACTTGACTGCTGTTGGGTCTTCCCCAGCTGCCTGCATAACCATAGCGGCCACGAGATGATCCATACCTCCAGGGACAGATCCCCCACCGATTGCCGTTCCACTAGGATCCGCACGATATGCACCCATCAAATCTTCCATTGAATTCAATGGACTATCTTTACCAACTACCAGCGCAGCATAGTCACCAATAGTTCCAGCCACTAGAGTAAGATCTCTGAAATTATGAGGGAAAACACCTGTTAGTGATCTTATGACGATTGGAGTCGAATTAACCATTAGTGTGCCATGGTTCGACTCTGCATTCTCTATAAGATAGCCGATGGCTTTACCGCCGCCGCCACCAGACATATTTTCAAATGACGCCGAGCCAACTAAACCAGCATTTGTGAGTGCCTCTCCAGTACCCCTAGCTGTACCGTCCCAGCCACCACCAGCTCCCCCCGGAATTAAAAAATGTATACTATCAACTACTTGATGTCCTCCGGCAAATACTGGACTTGCAAAAGACAATGCCGCAGCAGCGGCAACCATAGCTCTTCGACTAAATTTCAATGTCATAAAAATTCCTCCCAATTGACATAAAGGGCGATTCTGCCCGAGAGGAGAAAAACATACAAATGTAAACCAGTCTAGAACCCACTTGTTAGTCTTTCAAACTAATTCGAAAAACATTCTTTTCAGTAGTATAACTAGGATCCAGCTAATTTTATGTTTGTAGCTTGGTTTTTGCCGTTACGGCCTTCCTCAATATCAAAAGATACCTTTTGATTATCTTGAAGTTCATTAAGACCTGACTGTTGCACTTGTGAAATATGAACAAAAATATCAGCGTCGCCCTCATCGGGAGCAATGAAACCATAACCTTTAGTTCCGTTGAACCATTTTACTGTACCTGTAGCCATCGATCTTTCTCCTTGTTTAGGGTTATCCCATTGTTGACCTAGTCTTCCAAATTCGAGAGACTGTCGTTTAGGATCAGCGATCGATATTAGTAAACTATCTGTGAAATAGCCGAAGACGTTCAAAAGGGCAAGCTAATTAACTTGAACAACAAAAGCTCGAATAAATCCCAAAATTGAAATAGCGCCTTCAATATCCGCTGTATTTGAAAAATTTGTTTTCAACTAAACAGCTTTTGTGACCCCATATCAGGTATTTTGTCCGGATCATCACGTAACGAACAATAATAATCATAAAGCAGATTTTCACCAAATTGAGGAGTTTTACTCGCATCGTAAGCATCTGCGTCAGCATCATAGAAGAGCATGGATTCTTCAGCGTAATATTTACCAATTTTTATTAATTCTAACTTATCTTTTATTTTTTGAGAAAAAAAAGAAACTGGGAATAATAAAGTTAAAACAAAGTCGAAAAAGCGCGGGGATATATGTTTTATTTTCTTTGGCTTATCAAATATCTCAAAAAGCATTTCTGCTTGATCAATAGGAGTCACTGCCGGTCCAGGACCGCCTACTGGAAGCGATTTGTTCCAACTTTCTTCAGATCCAATACAATTAACAATATATTTCGCTAAATCTATCTCTGAAATTGGAAGCGAACTTGTTCGTTTACCAGTTCCAAATACTAAAAAAGACTTTCCATTTTTTATGCGATTTACCTGACCTGACAATGATTTGAAAAACGCGGTGGGTAATATTATCGAGTATCTCAATCCAGAAGACATTAGTTTACTGTTAAATCTTAATTTTGCACGTTGAAACGCAAGCTTGGGCTTTTGAATACAAATTGCAGATAAAAGAATAAAATGTTGAAGTTCTATTTTTAGAGCAAAATACAACAGATCGGAATTTAAACTATAATCCACAAAATTTGCATCGTGCTCACATCCAGACCTGCTCGCAAGACAGGAAATTATAATATCAATTTTTGGAAGTTGCCTAGTCCAATCTGAATTTTTTCCAATTTCCAATGAAATAACATTGAGATTTCTTTGATCCGAATATTCTAACTGATTTTCTTTCCTGACAATTGCGAATACAATGTAGTCTCTATCAAGTAATTCCGCTACAACGGCTTTACCGATATAACCGGTAGCGCCAGCCACCAATACTTTTTTTTTAGATCCAGAAACCAATGCGTTTATTTGATCTTATTGATAAAAGTGCATTACGATACATATAACGACTAAATATTTATTAACTACTGTACCTGTAATTTTTAGAAAAGAAACCGTTTCTCAACATGTTAAACGAATTTGTTTTTAAATTGCCTGTTAAATCGGAATGGATCGACTACAATAAACACATGCAAGACGCGTACTATGGATTAGCGTTTAGCTACGCGGTCGACGACTTTCAGGACTGCGTTGGATTTGATAAGCGGTACAGAGCCCAATCTGGATGCACTATATACGTTCTAGAAGATCATAAATTTTACTTGAATGAGGTAAAACAAGGTTCACAATTGGTGATTAGAACCAGTCTTGTGGATACTGACAAAAAGAAATTCATTTTGCATTCTGAAATGTCGGTACAGGATACTTTAGTGGCCACCTCAGAGATGCTTCAAGCTCATATTAACACTAACCCAAAACCAAAAGTTACTGAAATGCCGTTAGAAATATATGAAACTTTCAACAAACTTCTGGAGCAGAGAAACAAAGTTGTCTATCGCAGACGCCGAAAGCTATTTTTGAAGGATTAACTCAAATATTAGATCAACCACCAACATAAGTTGCCTCGCCTTTCGGCCTGTACCAAACTTTTTGGTTGTGCAGTCTGCCTAGTAGGTCGCGGAGTTCGTCTATTTGACCTTTCACCTTAACAGGACAATTATTGGATGAGGGTACAGAGTTTTCGTTTCCTGCCGTGTTTATAATTGTTGAGGACTGCTTCGTTATGACTGAATTCAGTGCATTTTCAATTAATTCAACGTCCCTAATATCCAGATTGAATGTGGTGTTGGCTTTTGTCATGGCTCGCTCCTTAATAACAGTCCGTATACATTAAAAAGAGCCTTAACGAATTAAAAGTCAACAAATACAATGGTATACTTTAAATTGCTATATATTTCAGAGCACTAAATGATGATCAAATTGAAGTTACTAAAGCCATAAAACCCGAACATCAACAGAAATTTTGCAAAATGAATCAGTGTCGACCGAAAGTATTAAGAAGATTCGATTTAAGGAATAGTTGTATATATTCAAATTAGAGAGTTTTAAGTTTTTAAAGTTGATATATAAAAAAACCTAAACTATTCAGAAGGCAGTGAACCAACGGATATTTTTAATGGCGAAGCATTCTATTAATTCTGTGCTTACTATTACCTTATTTATTGTATGCTTATTCCTAGCATGGAAATCTCTAGCATCAGTAAATTTTTTCTTTGATAGGCTGTATGAGTTCCACGCCATTGATGAACAGATTGAGAAATACGCCCCTCAAAATCGAAACAAAACGAACTTCGAGATAACATCTAGTACAGAGCACCATAGAATTTTTGCAGAAATTGTTTCGAGCATTAATTCGAGAGGTGATGGATTGGCAGAAATTGAATATTTTAGCACGTCCGGAGAAAAGATTGATACATTCTTAACGGAGGATGAACTCACGCACCTAAAAGATGTAAGTCAATTGGTAGTATCGTCAGAACAGTTAGTGCTAATTCTTATATTCTTGTTAGTTATATTTTACGGATTTTGTTTTTATTATAAGGTAAGCCGATCCCGCTACTTTTGGAAACCGGTTGGCACTATCTTATCGTTTTCAACAATGATTTTAACTATAATCTTAGGTGCGGGCATAGTAATGGTGATCGGCCCCAGAACCGTATTCCACATTCTTCATGAATTGCTATTTGCTGGCAAAGGCCAGTGGTTTTTTTATTATCAAGAGTCGCTTATGACAACGCTACTTCCTGAAAGCTTGTTCGGAACGATAGCAGTAATGTTAGTGGCGGCAGCTTTTATCTACCATACCATTATGACATGCTAAAGCTGATTTTATAACAGCTAATGCGACTGCTGATCCAGTTCCCTCGCCCAGACGCATGTTGAGATCAAGTATTGGAACTTTGTCAATATGTTTCAACAATAAGGTATGCCCTATCTCAGCGCTTTTGTGGGCCACGAGCACATGATCAAAAATTCCTTTGTGCAGTGAGAGTGGTGTAACTGCTGAACAGGCTATAAATCCGTCAAGCAAGACTGGAATATGATTTTTCCTAGCAGCAATGAGTGCGCCACAAATAGCGGCCTGCTCTCGCCCTCCCAGAGCACACAATATTTCAAAAGAGGAACCTAAATTTGCTGCATTTACAGAATGCGCTAGGTCAACAACCTTTCGTTTCAATTCTATTCCCTCTAGATCGGATCCAGTACCAGCACCAACCCAATCTTTTGACTGTCCACCAAAACTAGCGAGACATAAGGCGGCAGAAATTGTTGAATTTCCAATACCCATCTCACCAAGAAGCAAAATGTCAGAGTTGAGATCAACTGAACTTGCGCCAACATTTAAGGCATTGAGGCATTCTTCTTCCGACATAGCCGGCCCTTTAGTAAAATCAGATGTTTGCTTGCCTTCCGCCAACAATATGACATTCAATTCGGCACCATTTTGTAAAGCTAACTGATTTATGGCAGCGCCACCTTTATTGAAATTTTCGACCATTTGCAGAGTAATTTCTTGGGGAAATGGATTTATTCCCTGTTCACATGCACCATGATTTCCAGCAAAAACTAGAACCTGTGCTTTATCAGATTTTGGACGCTCGGTCTCTTGCCACGTTGCCATAAAACATGCTAACTCCTCCAGTCGCCCTAAAGAGCCCATAGGTTTGCTCAAAATACTTTGACGCTTCAAAGCAAGTTCATGAAAATTTCTATTTGGAATAGTTAGATTATTAAGTTCAGTATGAAACTCTTTTACGGAATTAAACATTTATTCAGATACTTTTTTACAGATTTAATAACACAGCTACTTACTCAAGGATCTACTCAAATTTTGTAAAAGTAGCGTTCTTCACATTTGAAAGATGGCGGAGGAGGTGGGATTCGAACCCACGGTGGGCGTTAACCCACGTCGGTTTTCAAGACCGGTGCATTCAACCACTCTGCCACTCCTCCGACTTGCGTCCAATTATCGAAAATTTTTTGATTCTTAAAGGAGAAAGATAAAGTTCTTTGTTATTACATGGCTTCAACACCTTTTCACCTTGAACCTAAAGGGTTATAACCTTTGAATAATACTTCTTTAGGGTTATCATCATGTACACATCAAAAATCTTGGTTCTGTTCTCTTTAGGATTTTTATTACTAGTCGGATGTCAGTCCGCAAATAATGAAACGGTTGGCACTTTATCAAAGC
>LUQC01000043.1:18454-22928 GCA_001627925.1 Rhodobacteraceae bacterium REDSEA-S34_B6
AAAGAAAACGATGTCGAGGCTCCCGAGATTTTTAATGCTGAAGGTTTAGCGTACTGGGATGGTCAATCTTCACTAGGCGGCGTCTGGATAACCCATCCAAACATTAATCAGGCAACTAGGGTTATAATAAAAGATAAATATGGTGGTAAGTCGGTAATTGGTGCAATTTTCAATAGAAGCGGTGAAGATAATGAAAAAAGGATGCTCTTATCATCTGAAGCGGCTGCTTCTTTGGGCGTAGAAGCCAACGAAAATCGTATTATTACTGTGACGGCCCTTAGAGCCCTCAAAACGGTGAAATCAATTAAAAATAAATCGGATGTTAAAAGTGCAGAATCAAAAGTCGTGTCTCTACAAAACAGTGGAAGTGAAAATATTGCGTTATCAAAACCCTATATACAGGTTGGTATTTTCAGTATTGAGCAAAATGCTCGGAACACTGCCGAAGTTATGCATCAACTTAATATTCAGCCAACCGTCAAAGAACAAACGAGCCGAAATAAAACTTTTTGGAGAGTTATTGTCGGTCCAGCAGTTGACATGAATGAAAGGTCCACACTTTTACAAAAAGTTAAAGCCGTAGGTTTTGGTGATGCTTATGCTGTATCAAAATAAATTTTTATCTGTTTGTAATTTTTCAATCACAATCTTGTTATCGCTTATATTTTTGTCAACGAGCAAGGCACTTTCCTTTGAAACCTCGGCAAAGGCCGCCTTTATTCTCGATCAAGCTACCGGAACAGTACTTCTAGAGAAAAATGCAGATCAACCATTGCCTCCAGCATCAATGTCGAAGTTAATGACACTTTACATGGCTTTTGAATACATCAAACAAGGAAGATTGGAACTTACTGAAAAACTTCCTGTGTCAGATGCAGCAGTAAAATATCGTGGATCAACTATGTTCTTGAATACTAGTGATAGGGTCACTGTAGAGGACTTACTTCGCGGTATTATTGTTTTGTCCGGTAATGATGCCTGCGTTGTTTTGGCTGAAGCTCTTTCCCCTGATGGTACCGAAAAAGGCTTTGCTGATTTAATGAACAGACGAGCGAAAAAAATGGGAATGTTGAACTCTGTATTTGCAAACTCAAATGGATGGCCACACCCTGAACACAAAATGAGCGTCAAAGATCTTGCGATATTAGCAAATAGAGTAATAACTGATTTCCCAGAGTATTACTCAATGTTTGCTGAAGAAACATTTGAATTTGATGGGAGAGCAGCTGCCAATACACGAAACCGAAACCCTCTTCTGGGTTTAGGGATTGGGGCAGATGGATTAAAGACAGGTCATACTAGCGAGGCAGGATACGGGCTCGTTGGCTCTGCCTTTCAGGGAGATCGAAGAGTGATTTTTGTGATTACCGGGTTGAGAAGTCAAAGTGTAAGAGCCGATGAAGCAGAGGCAATAGTAAACTGGGCATTTAGGCAATTCACGGAAAAAAAATATGGAAACATAAATGATGTGATTGGGTTTGCACCAGTTTGGAATGGTGACTCCCCAGAGGTTGGACTAGCACTTTCCAATGACTTGGATATTTTAGTTCCAGTATTTGATAACGAGGGCATCAATTTTACAGCACAGATTACAACCCCAATAAAGGCGCCAATAACTAAGGGTGCTACTATTGGAAATTTAGTTATTTCAAGACCTAATTTACCAACATTTGAAATTCCATTGATAGCAGCTGAAAATATAGGTTCTGGCGGATTCAAGGAAAAAGTTCTTTCCGCTGCTAAATTTGTTCTTCGTTCAATTAATCAAAACCCCGAGGCCGCATTTTGAGTTTGAGTGGTAAATTTATAAGCTTTGAGGGAATAGATGGATGTGGAAAGTCTACTCAAGCAAAAATACTAAGTACCGAACTTACCGCTTGTGGAAACAAAGTTTTGCTCACAAGAGAACCCGGTGGCTCCGAAGGGGCTGAAGAAATTCGTAATTTGCTGCTTACAGGTAATCCAGATAGATGGTCAGCAGAAACTGAAATATTACTATTCACCGCTGCTAGGCGTGATCATTTGGAACGAACCATTTTACCTGCACTTCGAAGTGGAACAACTGTTATTTGTGATCGTTTTTCAGACTCAACAAGGGTTTACCAAGGCGTTACGCGTGGTGATCTAAGAGACCTAGTAGATCAGCTTGATGATGCCATGATACCCCGTCAACCGGATATCACCTTCTTAATAGATTTGGACCCTAAAATAGGCCTTACAAGAGCACTTGAACGGTCAAACACCGAAGCCAGGTTTGAGGAGTTCGGATTAGAAATGCAAATTAAACTCAGAGAAGGCTTTTTAAATTTAGCAAATGAATTCCCTAAACGCGTTATGGTGGTAGACGGAAATAGAAGCGAGGCGGAAGTTTCAGACACTATAAGCAAACTACTTCATAAAACTGGTTGATTTATGACTGATGAAGAAGATAACCCTCTTTCCGATAAAATAGTTGGCGTCCCACACCCAAAACTAGCGAAAAAGTTAATTGGCCACAGTACCCAAAAGCTTTACTTCATAAATTCTTACGTTAGCGATAGGCTCCCGCAGTGTTGGCTATTAGCAGGTGATAAGGGAGTAGGAAAAGCTACTTTTGCCTGGATGATAGCAAAGTTTTTATTAACCACAAATCAAAAGCCAGATGATATTAAAGTAGACCTTAATAGCTCAAATATTGACTCTATTTTGGCGCCACAAGATGGAGGTACCTTAACCCGGATCATCTCAGAATCAGAACAAAGAATTTATGTTGTTAGAAAGGGGTATAATGAAAAACGGAAAGCGTTTTTCAAAAATATTTCTATCGATGATATTCGTAATTTACAATCTTACTGCTCACTTTCAATTGCTGACGGAGGTAGAAGAGTAATCATAATTGATACCGCAGATGATTTAAACACAAATTCATGTAACGCACTGCTAAAATTACTCGAGGAACCGCCTAAAAGTACTTTATTCTTATTGATATCTCACCAACCAAATCTCTTGCTACCCACATTGCAATCAAGGTGCCAAAAATTATTATTCTCGGCCCTAAGTCAACATGACCTGAGAGCAGTCGTTGCCACTACTGGTCGGGAAATAGACCCAGCAGAAGAAGTTTCACTTTCCATTTTATCTAATGGGTCCGCAGGCGTTGCCTGCCGACTACTAAATTCTAACTCTCTTAATTTGTATGGAGATATCTTAAACTTGGCATCCTCTCTGCCCAATCTTGATACAAAAAAGGCAATGCAGTTGAGCCATAACTATTTTGCCAAGGGCAAAGCTACTGAGTTTGAAAATTTTATAGAAATGATGCAACAATTTTTTTCCCGTTTGTGCAAAACGGGAGCAATGCGAAGCCCAATATCACCGAGTGTGACTAACGATGAAGCAAAAATTATGACATATTTATGTCCATCTCTTAGTAGTGCTCATTTATGGGCAGAAGCTGCTGAAATTGCCATTGCTAAGTTGCATAAAGGCTATCTTTTGAATATTGATGTTGAAAGCCTAATAATTGATACATTTATCAATCTGGAAAAATGTTATAATACTATCGATCCAAATAGGATGATAAATGAGTGATAAGCCAAAAATCACTGACAGCCACTGTCATTTAGATTTTCCAGATTTTAATGACGATCTTTCTGAGATAATAAATAACGCTCTCCAAAATGGAGTGTGTAGAATGGTTACTATTTGTACAAGGCTAAAAAACGAACCGCTAGTGCGAAAAATTTCAGAGGATTATAAAGCAGTATACTACGCTGCCGGAAACCACCCAATGAGTGTTTCTTCGGAACCAATGGCAAATTTTAATGAATTGATTGGTCTTAGTAAACATCCAAAATTCATTGCTATTGGAGAGACAGGACTAGATTATCACTACACATCGGAGACGGCAGAAGCCCAAAAGAAGAGTCTAGAAATTCATATAAACGCAGCTCAAGAAACTAAGCTACCACTCATAATTCATGCTAGAAATGCTGATAAGGACATTGCGGAAATTTTAGAAAGTGAGTTCAAAAACTCCCCATTCTCTTGTGTCATGCATTGCTTCTCTTCGTCAAAAGAACTTGCAATTAAATCTATCGAGCTTGGGTTTTATCTTTCCATGTCAGGAATTGCTGCATTTCCGAAAAGTACCGAGTTACGTAAAATTTTTTCACTGGTACCTTTAGACAGAATTTTGGTAGAGACAGATAGTCCTTACCTCGCTCCCCCACCCTACAGAGGCAAAAGAAACGAGCCCGCTTACGTTATTCACACTGCACGAATTGGCGCAGAAATATTTGAAATTAGTTATGAAGAATTCGCTTTACAGACGGAAAGTAACTTTACGACCCTATTCAACAAAACCCTTACTGATGGCAAGCCCTAATGGATAGGCTTCGCTTTACTATACTGGGCTGTGGATCATCGGGTGGCGTGCCGCGTATCGGTGATAATTGGGGTGACTGTGACCCCAAAAATCCAAAGAATAATAGGC
>LUQC01000044.1 GCA_001627925.1 Rhodobacteraceae bacterium REDSEA-S34_B6
AAATTCATGGAACTAAAGGGTCGGTTCGTTTCGATCAAGAAGATCAGAATTCAGTATGGTTATATCGATCAGAAGGACCAGAAGCTGAGAGAGGTTTCAAACAGATTTTAACTGGACCTGCGCACCCTGACTACGAACCTTTTTGCCAAGGCCCAGGTCATGGAACTGGTTATCAGGACCAGATAATAATTGAAGCTCGTGATTTTCTTCACGCGATTGAAAAAAATAAATCTTATTGGCCATCTTTTCAAGACGGTTTGCAGGTTTCTAAAGTGGTAGATGCCGCTCTTCATTCTGGAGAAAAAAGATCCTGGGTTAATTTGGCTTAAAATCAATTGTGAACTTTTAAAAACGAAATTAAACCTCCAAGAAAGACTAAGTATGACCAAATTAAAATGGGGAATGATAGGCGGCGGAGAAGGAAGCCAGATTGGTCCAGCACATAGGCTGGGAGCAGTAGCGGACGGTCGTTTTGAGTTGGTGGCCGGCGCCTTGGATCACAGGCCGGAAAAAGGTA
Source organism: Rhodobacteraceae bacterium REDSEA-S34_B6 (assembly GCA_001627925.1). GTDB lineage: Bacteria > Pseudomonadota > Alphaproteobacteria > Rhodobacterales > Rhodobacteraceae > Salinivivens. The sequence continues at coordinate 518 of LUQC01000044.1, forward strand.
AGGGATTTGCTGAAAGCCTAGGTATTGAGAGTTCTAGAGCCTACGGTAGCTGGTCAGAAATGCTTGATGGTGAGAAAAATAGAGATGATGCAATTAACCTTGTAACTGTAGCGACCCCAAATGCCACCCATTTTGAAATAACGAAATCTTTTTTAGAGGCCGGCTTCAATGTTTTATGCGAGAAGCCGATGACTATGACAGTTGAAGAGGGCGAGGAAATTTACAAAATCGCTAAAAAAAGTGGTAGGGTATTTTCAGTGAACTATTGCTATTCTGCTTATCCAATGGTCAGGCAGGCTCGTGCAATGGTACGCAGCGGTGATATTGGTAAATTAAGGCTAATAATTACAAATTTTAGTCATGGGCACCATGCAGATGCAGAAGATGCGGAAAATCCACGAGTGCGATGGCGTTACGATCCGCAGATGGCTGGCGTTTCTGGTCAGTTTGCTGACTGTGGTATTCATGCCATGCATATGGCTAGTTTTATCGCTGATGATACCGTGGATAGTTTGAGCGCAGATTTTGCGTCAACTATTTCTACAAGAATTTTAGAAGACGATGCTTTTGTTAATTTTCGCCTCAGTAAAGGGACCGTTGGGCGTTTATGGACTTCATCTGTGGCAATTGGCAGGCAGCACGGCTTTGATATACAAATTTTTGGTGAAACAGGTGGATTACGCTGGGCTTCTGAGCAACCAAATCAGTTAGTCTATACCCCGTTGTCAGGTCGAACCCAGATAATTGAAAAGGGTGAGGCTGATTTGTATGAAGATGCTAAACGGCTAAGTAGGGTTGCAATAGCTCATCCCGAAGGTTTTCCACTCGCCGTTGCTAACATGTATATGGATTTAGCTGATGCGATAAGCGGAAGTGATAGAGATGGTTTGCCAACTGCTCAAGACGGTCTCCGATCAATGGCGGCTGTATATGCGGCCGTGAAGTCCGCAAAGCAAAATGGTTCGTGGGTTGATGCTAGGCCTCCAATTTTTAGTGGCGAAAATAAACTTTAGAACTGGAGTAAGGTAATGTTAACTGTTGGACTTATTGGGGCAGGACGCATTGGGCGAGTACATGCTAGTACGATTGTGCAAGATGAAGGATCACAGTTAGTAGCAGTTGCAGATAGTGTTGATGAAAACGCCAAAAACTTGGCAAAATTATATAAAGTTAATCCAAGATCAGTAGATGCAATTTTTGAGGATAATTCAATCGAGGCAATTTTAATTGCAAGTTCAAAGGATACACACTCTGATTTTATAGAAAAAGCCTCTATAGCTGGAAAGGCAATCCTTTGCGAGAAACCAGTTGATTTGAGTTTAGCTCGTGCAAAACGGTGCCTCGAAAATACAAAATCAAATGAACATTTAATAATGATGGGTTTTAACCGCAGATTTGATCCAAATTTTGTTGCTTTGAAAAAAGCCCTTGATGGAGGTGAAATTGGGACAGCAGAGCTGCTATCGATTACTTCTTTTGACCCTGCTCCGCCACCCATTGACTACGTAAAAGTTTCTGGTGGTATTTTTAAAGACATGATGATCCATGATTTTGATATGGCAAATTTTTTGTATGGGGAGTTGCCAAAATCCGTCTTCGTTTCTGCCAGTGCAATTATTGATAAAAAAATTGGGGTGTTAGGAGATTATGATACTGCTGTGGCAACTTTGAAATATAGGGACGGCAGGTTGGCGGTTATAAAAAATTCGCGTCGTGCAACGTATGGATATGATCAAAGGATTGAAGTCTTGGGTTCTAAAGGATTGTTACAGGTTCAGAATATGGTTGAAAATTCCATGGTAAAGTCAACTGAAATGGGCGTTGAAAGCTCAAAACCAGAGTACTTTTTTTTAGAGAGATATAAGTCTGCTTATCAAAATGAATGGACAGCATTTGTTACAGCGGTAAAAACGAAAACCCCCATGCCAGTTTCATTATCCGACGGGATTGCTGCTCTAGCGATTGCAGAAGCAGCGGCTGCATCAGCTGAGATGGGCTCCGAGGTAGAGATAGCAAACTTTCTATGAGTAAAGAAATATGAAGAATTAATAGAAGCTAAAATTACAGACATATGGATAGCAGTATAATATTGCGGCCAATTAATAAGAAAGATTTGAAAAATGAGTGTTAAAATTGGTATATCGCCGATTGCCTGGCAAAACGATGATCTTCCCGAATTAACGAAAGACTATACGATGGAGCAGGCCTTACAAGAGGCTAGAGAAATCGGCTACACCGGTGTTGAGAGAGGTCAGCGTATGCCTCACGATACAGAGGGCCTTAAAGCCTATCTAGAGAGCGCAAAGATTGAACTTTGTGGTGGTTGGTGCTCAGGAAATAGCCTTTTAAATAATTTTTCTGAGGAGTGTGAGGCAATTAGTCAGCAAGTTGATCAATTCGTAGAATTATCCAGTCCATGTATCGTATACGCTGAATGTTCGAATACAGTTCAGGGCGAAATACAAACACCCGTTAATAGCCGCCCTAAATTAACGCGTGATGAAATTTCCTCCTATGCTTTGAAAATTAGTGAGTTAGCAAAGTGGTGCGCTGATAAGGGAATGCCCATGGCATATCATCATCATATGGGATCAATAATTGAGACTGAGGATGATGTAAACTGGCTAATGGATGCATCTAGCAGGGATTTAAATTTATGTTTTGACACTGGTCACCTACTTTTTGGTGGAGGTGATGTAATGGCCACATTAGATAGATGGGGTGATCGCATCCATCATGTTCATTATAAAGACATTCGGCCAAGTATTGTGGAAGATGTTAGAAAAAATAATAAAAGCTTCCTGGATGCTGTAATTGCCGGTGCTTTTACAGTCCCTGGTGACGGTTGCATTGATTTTCAAGCTGTATCAAATTCATTGGCGGCAATGTCTTATTCGGGCTGGATTGTCGTTGAGGCTGAACAAGATCCTGCAAAGGCGCCGCCTTATGATTACTCCAAAATGGGATACGATCATATTTTGAAAGTATGCAAAAAAGCTGATCTTTTAATCAATTAATTTTATTTGCCAATTCAAGCTAAAGGAATTCGTCAAATGGATAGTTTACACCGTAAGCCGACGACTAATAACGGTCTGGTGCATAATATAACTCCAGAAAACGCTGGTTGGAGATATGTGGGTTTCGATTTGTACAGGTTATCTTCCGGGCAATCTGCAAATGGTGCCACGGGAGACCGTGAAGTGATTATTGTTGTCGTAGAGGGCAAGGCGCATATTAAAAGCAGTGAAAACGATTGGGGTGTTCTTGGAGATCGCATGTCTGTTTTTGAGAAAACCCCACCCCATTGCCTGTATCTCCCTAATGATCACGAATGGGAAGTTGAAGCATCCACAGAATGCACCGTGGCCGTATGTTCCGCTCCTGGGAAGAGGAATTATGAGCCTTGCTTGGTGGGGCCGGATAAAATTAATCTCACCAAAAGAGGTCAGGGTGTTAATACAAGGTATATAAACAACATAGCAATGGAAGATTTAGATATTTGTGACAGTCTGCTAGTAACCGAAGTCTTTACACCCGCTGGGAACTGGTCGTCTTACCCGAGTCATAGGCACGATGAAGATGATTTTCCTAGGATTACATATTTAGAAGAAACCTATTATCATCGTTTGAACCCAGAAAATGGATTTGGTTTTCAGCGTGTGTATACTGACGATAGATCTTTAGATATAGCTATTCCAGTAGAGGATGGCGACGTTGTTCTTGTCCCGAAAGGTCATCACCCTTGTGGAGCACCTTATGGTTTTGAAATGTATTATTTGAATGTTATGGCGGGCCCCCTCAGGAAGTGGCGGTTTCTGCCAGCTCCTGAAGTTGAATGGATCCTTGAGAGGGATGGCTAATGTCAGGGTCTGCAATTTATCCAAGTCTAGAGGATAAAATAGTCTTTATCACCGGAGGAGCATCCGGAATTGGTGCCTCAACCGTTCGCGCATTTGATCGTCAAGGTGCAGTTGTAGGAATAATAGACATTGATAATGCATCTGCCAATCAGCTTATAACCGATCTGCACGGGCCCCATCAATTTGTACAATGTGATTTACGCAATATTGATGAGTTGAATTCAGCCATTTCAAAACTTGAAAGAAAAATAGGAAAAGCGCAGGTTTTGGTAAATAATGCTGCACGAGATGATCGCCATGATTGGCGCGAAATAGACGCAAATTACTGGAATGAGCGAATGGATATTAATTTGCGACATATGTTTTTTGCCATTCAGCAGATTGCGCCTTGGATGATAGCTGAAAGATGTGGGTCCATTGTAAACATAGGTTCAAATTCGTGGTGGGAATGCGGCGCAGGTTTTCCTGCTTATGCTACCGCTAAGTCCGCGGTTCATGGATTAACACGAACGATGGCGAGGGAATTAGGGGCTTATAATATTCGTGTTAATACCGTTGTCCCTGGTTGGATTATGACAAAAAGGCAAAAAGATTTATGGGTGACGCCCGAGGCATTGCAAAAGCAACTTGATAGGCAGTGTATTCCTACACCAATAGAGCCTGAGTATGTGGCGAATATGGTTGCCTTCCTGTCAAGCGAAGATGCCAAAATGTGTACAGCGGGAAATTTCATGGTAGAAGGCGGGTCCATCTAATTGACGTAAAAGCTTTTCAATTACTGACTTATTCAAACATAATGCTACCTAAAAAAGCTAGCAGAAACAGGGATCTGGGAAATGTCAGTATTTTGAGGCTTCTGAAAGTATTTGAGGTAAACGCTAGTGAATAAGACTATCAATGAACTTATAAATAAACAAAAAAATGACCTAAACATTCTCGGTGCACCAGACCGCAAATGGTCTACGTTTGGCAATCTCAAAACACTTTCATCGTATGTCAATT
>LUQC01000045.1 GCA_001627925.1 Rhodobacteraceae bacterium REDSEA-S34_B6
CGAGTAATAATAGATCAGGTTTTGAAAAGAGAACGGCTGCAAGGGCAACCCTCATTCGCCACCCACCGGAAAATTCAGAGCACGCAAGTCTTTGTTTGTGTTTATCAAATCCTAACCCGTTCAAAATTGTAGACGCCCTAGCTTCTGCAGACCAAGCATCTATATCAACTAAACGTGTTTGTATTTCCGCAATTTTTAATGGATCTTTTTCTTCTTCAGCTTTTTGTAGTAAATCAACTCTCTCTCTATCGGATGCAAGTACGGTGTCTAGTAACGTTACGTTGCTGCCAGGTACTTCCTGTGATACTCCGCCAATACGAGCATTTTTATTCAACTTCAGGGTTCCCTGGTCCAAGGTAATTTCGCCGTAGATTAATCTAAATAGTGAAGTCTTTCCTGTCCCATTTTTCCCCACGAGCCCAACTTTATGCCCACTGGGTATGCTCACGGTACTATTCTTGACAAGTGTACGGCCCGCAACTGAAAAAGATATATTTTCAAATGAAATCATATTTTGATCTGATATAGCATTAGAGCTTGGAGGCAAGCTTCGTAAGAAATTTTGTAGAATAAATAATTGAAATGCCACTGTATTAATTCTACGTGTTAAGTCTACTAGATTTAAGTTGTTTCAGTGGGCCTTTCTGAGAAAATCAACGATGGTAGCCGCGGCTCGCAAAAGATGTAACTTTTGAAACATAGCTACTTTTCAAATCAACACCGTCATGTTAAGCGCGCCAGTAGTTTTTATACTGGCTGACAGTAACTTAAGATAAAAGGATAGAACATGGCGATAGAGCGCACCTTAAGCATTATAAAACCAGATGCCACCAAACGAAATCTTACAGGAAAAATAAACTCTAAGCTTGAAGAGGCTGGCTTGAGAATTATTGCTCAGAAGCGAATACATTTGTCGAAGGCGCAGGCAGGCGTATTCTATGAAGTGCATGCGGAAAGGCCTTTTTATGATGAATTATGTGAATTTATGGCCTCTGCACCAGTTGTTGTGCAGGTTTTAGAAGGTGAGGGAGCTATTCTCAAAAACCGAGAAGTTATGGGGGCAACTAACCCAGCCGAAGCGGCTCCAGGGACAATACGTGCAGAATTTGCAGAAAGCGTTGGCGAAAACTCTGTGCATGGCTCAGATGCTCCAGAAACAGCAGCCGTTGAAATCTCTTATTTCTTTGCGGGTCTGGAACTAGTCGGTTGAAGTCGTAAATTTTGACGCAAAAGAACAAATAGAGCGAGTGGCGTACTCAAATTTATCGTCTGATATAGTCATCGCCACTCTAATATGACCCGCAGAACTTTCACCAAAGCTCTCACCTGGCATTACTGCAATATTTGTGGCTTCTAATAATGCTTTAGAGAATTCAATTCCGTTTAGCTCCGTTGCACGAATGTCCAGCATCAAATACATGCCCCCTAATGATGGTTGCATTCTTATGGCAGGGGATTCTTTGATAATTTTTTCAGCAATTCCACGTCGCCTAAAAAAGGGTTCCGCAACAATTTTTTCAATATTTGGCATCTGCGTAAGTGCATACAGTCCTGCATCTTTAATAAAACCGGGTACGCCGTAGTTAGTGTTACACGCCAAATCTGATAATTTTTCAATCACCTGTTCTGGGGCGACGACCCAGCCGAGCCGACTGCCAGTCATAGCATGACTTTTTGACATTGAGCCAATTACGGCTGTTCGATTTTCCATATTATCAACCGAACGTATTGAAATATGCTTACCAACCCAAATCTGTGTATCATAAACTTCATCTGAAATCACCCAAAGGTCGTTCTCTATTGCTACTCTTGAAATTTCAAACAAATTATTTTCATCATAAACAGTTCCGGTGGGATTATTTGGTGAGTTTATGAGGAGAGTCTTAGCATTTTTAGCATTTTTGTTTAATTCCTTTGCTGACGGAATAAAATTATTCTCTGGAATAGTTTTTACCATTCTTGGATTTAATCCAGCACTTCGGAGAGTTGTGGGGTATGTGGCGTAAAAAGGGTCGATAATGAGGCCAATATCCCCTTGATTTGCCAATGCAACATGAGTTGCGAAAAGACCTGCCTGTCCGCCGGGCGTAATAATAACATTATTTGCTGTAGTATTTATGCATTGCATCTAAAATTAGCGAGTGTGTTGTATCATCGTGCTCACCAATCGTTAACTCAATTATTTCTGCTCCATTGAGTTTCATTTCCCTTGCAAGATTGAAAATTTCCCATCCATCGCCGTCAAGTCCTGTGATAGAAATAACACGTTCTGATAATTGTGGCATGACCTTACCCTGAAAACCTAGTCTATCTATTTATACACCTGTCCATTACAGTTATTATTTGTCAAATAAATAACTTGTTTTAGAAAGACATTATCAAAGAACTTAATTCTCGCTTTATTGAAATTCTAAGTTAACCCAATTTGGCGTTTGAAGTAACATTAACTCACTCATCAAGAAGTGTGCAAAAAGCCAAAATGCCCAAAATAAAATTGCATAACTCTAAAGTTCGAAAGAAAGAAATCTTCGAACCTATCGACCCTAGTAATGTACGGATGTATTTATGTGGTCCTACCGTATACGACCGAGCTCACCTGGGGAACGCAAGAAATGTTATATTATTTGATGTTTTATTCAGGTTTTTT
>LUQC01000046.1 GCA_001627925.1 Rhodobacteraceae bacterium REDSEA-S34_B6
ATTGTCGCTTCTTCATGGCTTAGCCTCAATAACGCTTCGTGGTGATCAAATTATCTCGGGGGTTGCTATAAATTTTCTAGCAGCTGGCCTGACGGTAGTCGCCGCACAGGATTTATTTGGGCAAGGAGGTAGAACACCTCCACTCAAATCTGGTGGGCGTTTCGAACCTTTGAATTTTCCTTGGGCTAGTTCATCGAAAGAAATGAGCGAAGCAGGTCCGCTTATGCAACTTTATTCTGAACTTTTATCCGGACACTCTCTTTTAGTTTACGTTGCACTTTTAACAGTTCCTCTTTCTTGGTTTGTTTTATACAAAACGAGATTTGGACTGCGTTTGCGAGCGGTGGGAGAAAATCCAGCAGCAGTCGACACAGCGGGTATTTCCGTTGTTGGGCTACGCTACGCTGCAGTTGTTATTGGCGGCATCTTATGCGGTATTGCAGGAGCCTATATAGCAACTTCCCTTCAGGCAAACTTTACAAAAGACATGTCTGCAGGACGCGGTTTTATAGCTTTAGCGGCTTTAATTTTTGCAAAATGGCGTCCTTGGTACGCTCTCGCAGCATGTTTACTCTTTGGCTTCTTCTTCGCAGTAGACAATCGATTTCAAAATATACTACTACCAGCCTGGAGCCTTAGTTGTATCTTGGGTGTAATCTCAATTGCACTGCTAAGTTACGTTTGGAGAAAAGATTATTTAGACAAAGTGGTTCTTGGAGGATTGGCTCTGGGAGTTGCAGTAATTTCATTTATGGTGATTAATTCAGTTTGGACCAGCGGAATAACGAGCCAAGTGAAAATCCCCGTTGTTTTCATACAATCACTCCCTTACGTTTTAACCGTAGTCGTTTTGGCAGGGTTTGTGGGTCGCGCAATACCACCAAAAGCAGGTGGGCAACCATACGTTAAAGAACGTTAGAGCCAATATAACAACACCTTTATATCCAGTTTAATCTTGGCGGCTCTCGCTATTGATTTATGTACAATCATTAAGCTAAGTGGAACAATGCAAATCTACTTACCGATAGCCGAAGTCTCAGTTAACGCCTTTTTACTACTTGGTCTTGGTGGATTTGTGGGAATTCTTTCCGGAATGTTTGGTGTTGGTGGTGGTTTTTTAATGACGCCTCTTCTTTTCTTTATCGGCATTCCACCAGCTGTAGCCGTGGCGACTGAAGCGAACCAAATAGTGGCGTCATCTTTTTCCGGGGCGCTAGCACACCTTCGCAGAAGAACTGTGGACTTAAAAATGGGGGCCGTTCTATTGAGCGGCGGGCTGATAGGAGCAACGATTGGTTTATATATTTTCAATTATTTAAAATCTGTCGGACAAGTCGATCTACTAGTAAAACTTTGCTACGTAATATTTCTTGGCATTATAGGCAGTCTTATGTTTATAGAGAGCTTAAACGCAATAAGACGGGCTAAATCTAACGAAAATGTGATTAACAGAACTAATCGCCACAAGGGCCTTGTGCATACTTTGCCGCTTAAAATGCGCTTCAAAACATCTGGATTGTATATTTCTGCAATTCCTCCCTTTGCGGTAGGGATATTCGTAGGAATACTATCAGCAATAATGGGTGTTGGAGGCGGCTTTATAATGGTGCCAGCAATGATCTATATTTTGGGGATGCCTACAAAAGTTGTAGTCGGAACCTCGTTATTTCAAATTATTTTTGTCACAGGTTTTGCAACACTTTTACATGCTACAACAAATTATACAGTCGACATCGCTTTAGCAGTTTTACTTTTAATTGGCGGCGTAATAGGTGCTCAAATTGGAACTCAAATTGGATCCAAGATGAGAGCTGAACAACTTAGAATTTTACTTTCGGTTCTTGTATTACTGGTTTGCCTTAAATTAGCTACTGATTTATTAATTCAACCATCTGAACTTTTTTCCCTTGGGACAATAGGAAATTAGTGATGCGTGTTCTGGCTTTAATAGTAATGCTCCTTATGTTTTCCAAAAATCTCGTCGCAAATGAACAAATAGTACTTGGACTGAGTCAGGATGAAGTTGCAATTACAGCTAATTTTGATGGTTCTAAGATCCTTTTATTTGGAGCGATACAACGAGACGCTCCTCAACCAGATGGCAAAATGGGTGTAATAATTACTATAGCAGGACCATCGAAACCAATTGCCGTCAGAAAGAAAGAAAAGCGGTTTGGAATATGGGTAAACAATCAAACCGTGGAAGTTGATGCTGCTCCTAGCTTCTATGCAGTTGCGACTAGCGCACCTTTTACCGAAATAGTATCAGATGTAGAAGATCTGCGAAATAAAATTTCTGTAGAACGCGCAATTAGGTCGGTTGGGGCCCCAATGCATATTCAAGACTCCCAAAGCTTTACGGAAGCAGTGATCAGAATTAGAAAGGATCAAAAACTTTACCAGTTACTCGAAAATGAAATAGTTGTTGACCAGAGTACCTTGTTTCGAACTTCTGTTGATATGCCCGCGAATTTAACAGAAGGTGACTATTTTACGCGCATCTTTCTTACCCGTGATGGAAAAATTGTGAGTCAATTTGACACAATAATTGATGTAAAAAAAGTTGGTCTTGAAAGGTTTTTATTTAACTTATCACGTGAAAATCCACTCATTTATGGATTATTATCCCTTGCCATAGCTATTATAGCAGGATGGGTGGCATCTAGTTTTTTTAGATATATAAGACATACTTAAATAGCTCACATACTAATGCAGTATAACAGAACTTTAATCACACGGTTTTTCTAAGGAGAAAATATGCCGTCTATAGATCACTCTTTAGTTTCAGAAATCAGGGAAAGGTTTTGTAATGTTGATAAATGTCCTATCTCTGGCGAAAGAATTTTTTTTGAAAACGCTGGTGGCGCTCTAACTTTGAGATCAGCGTTGGAAACTTCCACAAAATTTGCGGCAATTCCCGACAATCAGGGCCGTGATAATTTTGCTAGTCATACTTTAAATAATACGATTAAAAAGGCTAAAAGTGACCTTCGTATCTTATTTAATGCTCAATCTGGTGAGTTTTTCATGGGAGAGAGCGGAACAGAATTATTATTTAGATTAATAAGAAATGCAGTAACGGCCTCGCCGCCTGGTGGATCAATTGTTGGAACCTCATTAGAACACCCCGCTTCCCGAAGCGCCGCAAAGAAATGGTCTGGGGAAATGAAATATACCTATGTAAGCGTGCCACACGATATCGAAAAGGGAATAGTCGAGGCAGAAAACTATGCAGATAAAATTTCTGAGACAACCAGGGTCGTAACAATCGTGCATGCCTCACCAGTTACTGGTATGGGCACGAAAATAAGTGAAATATCAAGAATAGTGCGCAAAAAAGCTCCTTCTGCATTCATAATAGTTGACGGGATACAACATGCTGCGCATGGAGGAATTGATGTTGAAAGCTATGACATCGATGGCTATGTTATCTCGCCCTATAAAATGTTTTCCCGACATGGTTTTGGTATCGCTTGGGTATCGGACAGACTGAGAAATTCACCTCACGAAAAGTTAGATGATGGACCGTCTGACAACTGGGAGCTTGGCACTAGAGATACGGGAGCATATGCAACCATGTCAAACGTAAAAGATTATATGTGTTGGCTAGGTAAAGAATTCACAACTGAAGAAGATAGTCGCGCCCAAATCGAGGCCGCAGGTGCAGCTATACAAGATTATGAAAAGAAAATGACCAACGCCATTCTTTATGGAGTTGATAACCTAAAAGGTCTGACGGATTTTGAAGAAGTTGAGATCATTGGCGGTGCGAATAACCCCTCAAGGGAAGGGTTGGTCAGTTTCAGGATTAAAGAATGCCCTTCTGAAGAAATTGTTAGATACCTAAATCGGCAAGGCATCCGTACACATACGCGCAAATGTGATCATTATTCAGGTAATATCCTCGCCCCACTTGGCTGGGATGATTGCGTTAGAGTATCTATTTGCCATTATAATACACAAAACGAAGTAAAAAAGTTTTTATCTTCTATGGCGGCGTTTGCGGATAAGTAATATGAAATAAAACAATTTTATTGGCACTATCATTCGTCTTTAGTTAGACTTAGGAAGGTATGCCCCACAATTTGGAAAATTGTCCAATTATTTGATCTCTGCTCTGACGGTAAGCATTCAACTTCATTTCACGAGCTTCTCCGATACCGGTTGGATCCATTATTGGCCAGTACTCAACTTTCATATGAAAAAAACGTGTTAAGTCTAGTGCGCGTCTTTGACTTGCAGGAGACAAAGCAACCACCAAGTCAAACGACGAAAGATCATCTCCCAAAGCAGCCATTTCATCGAAACTTCTAGATTTGTGGCGGGACAATTCTACCTGAATTTCATTACAAACAGAAATTGCAAAGCCATCAATTTCCAAATCGTTATAGACACCAACTGATTGCACATAGGTACCTAAGCCATAAAACTTTTTCATAATACCTTCCGCCATCGGAGATCTAACTGCATTATGATCACAACAAAAAAGTATTGATTGTGGTAATTCCGTGACCATATCAAATGCCAAAATGAAGGATACAAATGAGGGTAAATAATCGACGTGATGTGTCGGTATCTACAATAACTTTTCCAGCCAGACGCTCTAGTAAAATACGTGCACCTTCATCGTGGATACCGCGCCTAGCCATGTCAATTGTTTCAATTTGCCCAGGTGGTAAATTTTTTACTGCATCATAATAGCTCTCACAAATAGCCCAGTAATCTTTCACAACCTGCCGAAATGGAGACAGCGACAAATGAAACTCTGCAGCAGGGTTACCGTCTTCTTTGGAAACCCCAAAAACCAATCGCTTTTCTTTTATAGACAGAACTAAATGATAGGGGCCCGAATGTGTTGGCACCTCAAATTTATTTTCCTCAAGCAAATCATATAGGGCAACTCGCCGCTCTTTCTCGATTTCAGCAGTGGGAGGCGGGCTGTGTTTATCATTTAATTCTATATGTGAGATATAACTCATATAATTTCTAACCTAAAAATATTTTATCAAGCGGCATCATTCAGTTAGTTTTTTTAATCTAGAAGAGATTGAAAGACCGTGTGCCTCCAGGCCTTCTGAGCTAGCCAAGGTTTCTATATGAGGCCCTATAATTTTTAAGGCATCAGGAGATACAAAAGTAGTGGTTGTTCGTTTTAAAAAATCCATTACTGATAATCCGCTACTAAATCTTGCAGAACGAGCAGTTGGAAGAACATGATTGGAACCTCCAATATAATCACCAACAGCTTCAGGCGTCCAATGGCCCATAAAGACGGAGCCAGCATTAGTGATTTTTTCCATCAGGTCTTTTGGATTTGAAACACAAAGCTCTAAATGCTCTGGAGCAAGTCTATTTGAAAGTTTCGCTGCTTGATCCAGGGAGGGAACAGAAATTATTACTCCAAAATTTTCCCAACTCGGACCAGCTATTTTTCGCCGCTCCAACCTCTTTAAGATTTTTTCAATCTCTTTTGCAACTAACTGTCCCAAATTCTGACTTGTAGTAATCAATATAGATTGAGCGCTTTTATCATGTTCAGCTTGACTGAGTAAATCCAAAGCAATCCACTCTGGATCATTATTCTCATCAGCAATTACCAAAACTTCAGAGGGACCAGCAATCATATCTATTCCGACTTTACCAAAAACTTGTCGCTTAGCGGCAGCCACGTAAGAATTACCTGGTCCAGTAATTTTATCCACAGGTGAAATGCTTGGAGTTCCATAAGCTAGCGCTGCGATAGCTTGCGCACCTCCAATTCTGTATATTTCATCTATACCAGAAACTTTTGCAGCATAAAGGACTGCTGGATTAATTTTCCCATGCGGCGTTGGAACAACCATTGCAACACGTTTTACACCAGCTACCTTGGCTGGTATTGCATTCATCAGCACTGAAGATGGATAACTTGCCAATCCACCAGGGACATAAATACCCACAGCGTCAAGAGGCGTCCATCTCCATCCAAGTTCAACTCCAATATCATCAATCCAAGTTACATCCTCAGGTTTTTGTTTTTCATGGAATACTTTTATTCTACTAGCGGCCAAGTCTAAGGCTTTACGTTCATTGCTTCTTATTTTTGCTGAAAGTTCGTCTATTTCTTTTTTTGAAAAGCTTAACTCTTCTTTTGTTAATTTAATTTTATCGAACCGATCGGTTAATTGTATGAGAGCTTCGTCCCCTCGTTTTTTAACATCTACTAAAATATCAGAAACTACGCTATTAACATCCCAACTGGCGTCACGCTCAGAATTTAAAATCTCATCAAAATGCTGATCGAATTCGGGATCATCAAAATTGAGGAAAACCGGCATCACTTTTACTCCTAAGGAATGTTCTGATTAATGAGTAATCTAAAATTTCTCAACTGTCGTCAATAATTGGATGGAACGGTATATTTTCAGAGTTGGCTTTGTACGGGCGGGTGACATCTTTGATAGACAGTTCAATAGCATCTAATTCAAATCTGATAGCACCAAAATTAGAAAGTAGTAATGTTAAAAATATATTTTTTTTTGTCTTTTTTAAGTCTAAATTTAGTAAATTCAATGGTGCACTACTGTCGGACCGATCGATACCTTGTGATGAAATATTTAGCACATTATCAATTATCAGAAGGCTCTTTACCCTTTCTGGGGCGCTGTTTTTTTCAATATACTCAGATTTATTTTCCCAACGAAACCTATTTACTGATACAGCCACTTGCCTTTTATTCTTTAACCAAGCCAAATCTTTAATACAAAAAATACCATCCTGGAGAATTGTTGAAATTACCTCGACATCCTCCGTAGTAAATGCACCTAAATAAAGTGCACTATCAGCTCCTTCCGAAAAACTTGCGTCCTGAGACATTTACCGAACCCGCTCTATTTTAGCTCCGACGTTTTCGAGTTTTTCGACGAGCTTTTCGTAGCCTCTGTCAAGATGATATACTCTGCTGACTCTAGTTTTACCCTGTGCGGCCAAACCCGCTAGTATAAGCGAGACCGATGCCCTGAGGTCTGTAGCCATAACCTGAGCACCCTTTAACTTTTGAACTCCCTTAACTCTTGCAATTCCACCTTGGACATCAATTTGAGCACCCATTCGAATTAGCTCTGGAGCATGCATAAACCTATTTTCAAATATTGTCTCTTCAAGCGTTGATACTCCACTAGCTGTGCACATCAATGCCATCATTTGCGCCTGTAAATCAGTAGGGAAGCCCGGGTAAACTGCAGTTGTTACATCGACAGCGTTAATTTTATCAAGCTTCCGCTTAACGGTAAGACCATTTGCAGTCTCCGAAATTTCAACACCTGCCTCCATTAATTTGTTACAGAATGCCTCTAAAAGCTCCATTTGCCCTCCAACAAGCTCTACTTCTCCCCCAGCTATTACTGGAGCAAGCATGTATGTGCCGAGTTCAATGCGATCCATCACAACAGAGTGTGTTGCGCCTTGCAACTTTTCTACACCGTTGATGGTTATCGTTTTAGTCCCCTCACCAGAAATATTGGCGCCCATTGACTTTAGACACTTCACTAAGTCTACAATTTCAGGCTCCATTGCTGCATTTTTGAGTTGAGACCTACCTTTGGCAAGACAAGCTGCCATTATAAAATTTTCGGTAGCACCCACTGATGCAAATTTTAATTTATGCGTACCACCAACTAGCCGTCCTTTATTTGGCGTCATTGCATGTAAGTAGCCATCCTTTAACTCTATTTCTGCACCAAGCGCTCGCAAAGCTGAAATATGCAGATCCATTGGCCTTGCGCCAATGGCGCATCCACCCGGCAATGAAACTATAGCTTCACCAGCCCTTGCGAGCAAAGGCCCCAGTACTAAATTTGAAGCACGCATTTTTCTAACGATGTCGTAATCAGCTCTAGTGGTTTTGAGGGCATGACTCGAGAGCGCTAGAACTAATCCTTCATTTAGGGTTTCCACCTCTACACCCAGAGATTGAAGTAATAGCGACATTGTTCCAATATCAGACAAACGCGGCGCATTTGTAAGTGTAACTGGCTCATCACTCAGCAGAGTTGCAGGCATCAAAGTTAAACAAGCATTTTTTGCACCAGCTATGGGTATTTTACCATTAAGTGGACCACTTTCTTCTACTACTATGGAATCCATATAGCTTAGTCCTCTAATTTGAAATCAATGTTTTTAGTATTGGCTAAATTCGATGTTCGCGCGGCAGCTTGTGCTTTTCGTTTTGCCATATTTGACTTTAAAGCAATCTTTAATCGCTCTTCGCGAGTCTGATTAACTTTTTTTCTTGGAATAGTATTTTTATCCATAGCTACTAGTTACATTATGATAACATGATGGTCTAGATAAGTCTTGCTTAAGGCATTATTTGCGGCTAAATCGCAACTTAGAGTAAAGCTGCTGTAGCTCAGTGGTAGAGCGCACCCTTGGTAAGGGTGAGGTCGGGAGTTCAATCCTCCCCAGCAGCACCATAACAAAGACAGTTGATAAACAAGCACTAAATTTGTATACTATTGAATGCCATTGTTTATAATTTAGTTATTTTAGAACTAATACTTCAAGTTGTTTTAAGTAATTTGACAAAACCTTTTTTTAAAACTAACGATAAGTAGATGTACGGCCCTAGATTCAAATTAAGTCCCTTCCTAGCTGCTATAATCTGCATTTCAATTATAGTTTCGGAAGGTTTAGCAATCATTTAGTCTGAAGATAATCGTCATTAGCTTGCGTTTATATACTAGCTGCCTATCAACCATAAATCTTAAAATGATAATTCCTATAACTTAGTTTTTAGATCTTGTTGTAATGACTTCAAAGCATTGACCCAGCGTTTTATTTAAAGCAGTGTGAGTTATGGAGATAAGTGATGATATTGGCATGTGGTCAGCCAATGAAACTGTTTATAATGCAGGAACCCCACCAGAGTTTAATTACCTAGTGATTGAGGGCAGTGCACAAATAACGGCGCCTAATGGTTTTTATTTAGGCAATGTGGGTCAGGGCGAATTATTTGGAGAAGCCTCATTCATACTCGGCACAAAACGATCTACAACTGTGGTCGCCGGCTCTAACGGACTAAAAGCAAAATTAATTCCACCCAGGCATATACTTCAAAAACTTGAAAAAGACGTTTTTTTAAACGCACTCGTTAGAAAATTGGAAAAACGTCTAGACTCGTCAAATACTGAAACGGTGGACCGATCAGTCAAAATAAAAAATGCAGTTGATCACCTCAATAACCTATCATCTGAGATTGATAAATTTGGTGAAAATATTAAAAAAGATCATCCAGATGCAGAAAAATTATTGTCTAAGCTTTCAAATATAACGGCAAGTATAGAAAAAATAAAAGACGACCTACAGTTCTCCTAAAAATTGAAAATTTTACTACATTAATAAAAAATGTTGCTTTTCTAAAAACATGTTGCATATTAAAGACGCTGATTGGGCAGCTTTTAAATTATATGAGGCTATTATGGCATTTTATAATCCTGCTGCTAAAGAGGCTATACTTTACTATGCACAAGTTATGGCTGGGTCCTGGGGCTATAAACCTATTGTTTATGCTAAACGAATGGGTTGGCTGGATGGCGAAGAGAAGGTCACCATCGAAGGTCAAAAACTTGCAAAATGGATTTTTGAGAGTGAAACTGAGTTTTAACAAGTGGTTTATTTTTTAAAGCTGTTAAAATTGACTTGAGTTTTATCTGCTAATTATTTCAATCAATTGCCTAGGTTGGTTTTTACGCTATTTCCCTATGAAGTGAGGTTAACCATGAACACAAAGTTTGAAGATCCATTTAATGGCTGGGGTAAAAAAGCGGCAGCTTTTAGCATTGCCTTTGCATTTATTTTACCCAACTATTTTTTTATGGCCAAAGTTTTAAATTGGTTTTAATTCAATATGTTTGATCCCGAAAAACTAAATGAATACAAGATAAGAATTTTACTGTCATTATTGATAATTTTGTTAGTAATATTTGCAATTTTCTATCGGGGTATAAGTGGGATTGCGAGCATAGAAGTTATTTTTGTAGGCTTATTGTTCTCTATTGTTAGTTTGCTTCATGCAAGTTGGGCAATTCTAAAGATTAAAAAATTGCAGTAAACGGTTAACTGAGAGCAAACCTCATTAAATATTTTTTATTTTTGCTTGGTAACCAATTATTTTTTATCGATTAAAGACCTACCAAAATCTGGAGCTTCTGTGTCTTGGCCAGCCTCTAGTATACCTCGACGAATTCCTCTAGTCCGTGAGAAATATTCAAACAACATATCTCCATCCTCAGTCCTTATTGCACGTTGCAGTGAAAAAAGTTCTTCGGTAAATCGTCCCAATATTTCAAGGGTTGCATCCTTGTTTGAGAGGAAAACATCCCTCCACATAGTAGGATCACTAGACGCAATTCGAGTGAAATCCCTAAATCCAGCAGCAGAATAGTTTATTACCTCTTTATCTGTTACTCTACTCAAGTCATCAGCGACACCAACCATTGTGTAAGCAATTAAGTGTGGAGCATGGCTTGTAACCGCTAATACTAAATCGTGATGATCGGCATCCATATGATCGACAAATGCCCCCATACCAGTCCACAGGTTTGTTAGCCGCTCTACTGCCGATGGAGCACTCGAGGATGTTGGAACCAAAATACACCATCGGTTATCAAACAAAGTTGAAAAACCACTCTCAGGCCCCGAATGCTCTGTACCGGCAAGAGGGTGAGCCGGTACGAAATGCACGTTAGCCGGAACCAAAGGTTCGACCGCGTCTATAACTGCCTTTTTTACCGATCCAACATCGGAGAGAGTTGAGCCTGCTTTTAAATAAGGTGCAATTTGCGCAACAACCTCACTCATAACGCCAACTGGAATACATAGCACTACTAAGTCTGCATTGTTTACCGTTTCTTCAAGATTATCAGGGACATGATCACAAAGGCCAATCCTCTTTGCTGTCTCCCTCGTTTTTTTTGATCTGGCATATCCTACAACTTCATTTGCAAGATTTCCCCTTCTAATGGACCAAAACATCGACGAAGCGATCAAACCAAGCCCGATAAGAGCCACACGATTATAAACTACAGTCACTTGATACTCTCCAAAAAACTTCTAACTGAGCTATGAACGCGCTTACAGGCGGCTTCATCTCCGATGGTAATTCTCAAACAATTAGGCAAATTGTAGTTAGCTACCTGTCGAACAATTAGACCATCAGCATAAAGAAATTTATAACATGCTGCTGCTTCTTCTGCCCCTTTAAACCGCGCTAGTATAAAATTAGCATCTGATTTATCAGACTCTAAACCAAGGTTTGACAATGCGTTTGATAACCAATCACGCAATCGAGCGTTTTCGTTTCTGCATTTTTTCACATAATTCAAATCACTTAAAGCAGAATTGGCTGCAGCAAGTGCGATTGTTGATAAATTAAATGGGCCGCGGATGCGATTAAGAATATCAATGATATGCTTAGAACCATACCCCCAACCAATTCTCAATCCACCAAGTCCATACATTTTAGAAAATGTTCGGGTCATAAAAACATTTTCTCTATCTTGAACTAAGCTTGCACCTCCATCAAAATTTGAAACATATTCCGCGTAGGCACCGTCTAGCACAAGTAAACAGTTTTCTGGTATACCATCTGCTAATCTCTGAATCTCAGCCGCATCAATCATTGTACCAGTGGGATTATTAGGGTTAGCTATAAAGATTAATTTAGTTTTATTACTGCAGGCACCTAAAATAGCATCAACATCCGTATGGCGATTATTTTCTTGAACTGCAACGGGTTGAGCACCTGCTGCTAATGCTGATATTCTGTACATGGCAAAGCCGTGCTCCGTGTGAATAACTTCATCCCCTGGTCCAGCAAAAGCTTGACACAAAAATGAAATTATTTCATCACTACCGACTCCACAGATAATATTTTCATCGCTCAGCCCAAATCGCGCAGCAATTGATTGACGTAACTCTAAATGGTTAGTTGAAGGATAAAGATGTACCCCAGCAGCATGCCGTTTAATTGCATCTATGGATTTCTTACTTGGACCGTAAGGGTTTTCATTTGAACTAAGCTTTATAACGTTCTGATCCGCAGGCCGTGGCGAAGAACCCGCCTGATATAAAGCGATATCTAAAATTCCTTTTTTGGGTTCAATTTTTAACATAGACTATCTCCAGGTATATAATTACATCGAACCAGACATTTTGACCACTACAAACAAAAATGCCGCAACGGAGAACCGTTACGGCAACACTCCTTGATATCGACGAGATTAGTTCTGTGCGTAATATTCAATAACTAGATTAGGTTCCATAATTACCGGATACGGCACATCAGACAAGCCAGGAGTTCGTACGAACCTCGCGGTCATTTTAGAATGGTCCACTTCCAAATACTCCGGCACATCTCTCTCCGGCAGTTGGGTAGCTTCCAAAACTACAGCAATTTGTTTTGACTTATCTCTCACTTCAATCACATCGCCCTCTTTTACCCTGTAAGATGGAATGTTTACACGCTTCCCATTAACTAAAATATGCCCATGGTTCACAAACTGGCGAGCTGCAAAAACCGTTGCAACAAATTTTGCCCTGTAGACAACTGCGTCAAGCCTGCGTTCTAAAAGGCCGATTAGGTTCTCACCGGTATCTCCTTTTACTCTTTCTGCATCTCCAAAAATCCTACGGAATTGCTTCTCTGTAAGATCTCCATAATAGCCTTTCAATTTTTGCTTTGCCCTGAGCTGTAGACCAAAATCAGACAACTTTGCTTTACGGCGTTGTCCATGCTGACCGGGTCCATATTCTCTTCTATTTACAGGGGATTTTGGACGACCCCAAATATTCTCGCCCATTCTTCTATCAATCTTATGCTTGGCAGCAGTTCTTTTAGTCATCTGCTGATCTCCTTCCTTGGTTAGCGCAATTACGCGGTTTCGAAGGGCGTTGTCCTCTTGCTTTACACACGACAGGAATTCCTTTGCAGGAGCCACCAACACCAATAATTCAATGGCGGCTTATACAATGTTTGATTATGGTGTCAACGCGTTAGACGTAATTGTTTGGCATTTCAAAAATTAAATTCAAACTACGTCTAAAGATTTGAGATGAAAATTTCATAAAGTTTTATCATTTCAAAAAAAAACATCATTTTGTAATATTATTACTCTTGCCGCGATGCAGCAAAGCCGCTAAACAACTTTTGGATTCGCAACTAACTGATCAAAATCGTATAGGAAATAAAGTATGACAAATGTCGTTATAGCATCAGCAGCTCGCACTGCTGTCGGAAGTTTTAGTGGGTCGTTTGGCAATACACCAGCTCACGACCTGGGCACTACTGTGCTAGAAGCTTTAGTCTCTAGAGCTCAAGTAGACAAATCAGAGGTTTCGGAAACTATTATGGGGCAAGTTTTAACTGCGGGTCAGGGTCAAAATCCTGCTCGACAAGCCCACGTCAACGCTGGATTACCTGTGGAGTCGGCCGCCTGGGGCATTAATCAAGTATGTGGTTCGGGCTTAAGAGCTGTAGCACTGGCAGCTCAACATGTTCAACTGGGAGACGCATCCATTGTTTGCGCGGGGGGTCAAGAAAACATGAGTCTGAGTCCTCATGTTGCTCACCTTCGCTCAGGATACAAAATGGGCGATGTTAAGTACATTGATAGTATGATTAAGGATGGTCTGTGGGATGCTTTCAACGGCTATCATATGGGACAAACGGCGGAAAATGTTGCGGAGAAGTGGCAAATCTCGCGGGATATGCAAGATGAGTTCGCTTTATCATCTCAAAATAAGGCTGAAGCCGCACAAATCGCTGGTAAATTTGAAGATGAGATTGTGCCATTCACGGTAACTACACGTAAAGGTGATATCACAGTAGATAAAGATGAGTATATCAGACACGGGGCTACAATTGAAAATATGCAGAAGCTACGGCCCGCATTCGCTAAGGACGGAAGTGTTACCGCAGCGAATGCTTCTGGTATAAACGATGGCGCAGCCGGTGCGCTAGTAATGTCGGCCGAAGAAGCCAACAAGAGAGGTATTGAACCTTTAGCTAGAATTGCTTCCTACGCAACAGCAGGCCTAGATCCTAAGATTATGGGAGTAGGACCAATTTATGCGAGCAGGAAGGCTCTCGAAAAGGCCGGATGGTCGGTAAGTGACCTTGACCTGGTTGAAGCGAATGAAGCTTTTGCTGCTCAGGCGTGTGCCGTAAATAAAGATATGGGATGGGATCCTAGCATAGTAAACGTTAACGGAGGGGCGATAGCGATAGGGCACCCTATCGGAGCATCAGGAGCTCGCATTTTAAATACTTTGCTATTTGAAATGAAACGCCGGTCAGCAAAGAAAGGACTGGCAACATTATGTATTGGCGGCGGCATGGGTGTCGCA
>LUQC01000047.1 GCA_001627925.1 Rhodobacteraceae bacterium REDSEA-S34_B6
CTTACAGATAGCGCAAATAGCGGCCATATGCGTGACTCCCTTCTCTTCGATGAGGTGTTTTAAAGCCTCCATCCTAGGTAATGCTCCTTTTACTCGCAATTCCATCAAATCGTCTGTCAGCAAACCTCCACCGCCCCCGCAGCAGTATGTTTTTTCTCTGATAGTTTCATCGTCCATATCATAAAAGTTATTAGCAACAGTTTGGATAATTTTTCTAGGAATCGTAAATTGACCTCCCATGATTCCACCCATGCTCGATGCTCTAGCTACATTGCATGAATCATGATAGGTAAGCGTCATATCATCATTAGCAGACTTATCGAAATGAAGAACATTTTGATCTATCAGACCATTAGTGATCTCGCAAATATGTTGTGGAACGGGATACCTTGGATCTAGAAAGTCAAATGGTCCTGCAAGAGTATTTAAAAAACTATAAGCTACCCTCCAAGCATGTCCACACTCACCAAAAACAATCCTTTTGACGTTGAGTTCCAGAGCAGCTTCTCTAATACGCATTGCTAACTTTTTCATGTTGTCATAGCTTCCTATGAACATACCAAAATTTGCAGCTTCACTTGCATGTGAACTTAGTGTCCAGCTTATTCCTGCTTGATGAAAGACCTTAGCATACCCAATAAGACCATCAACATGAGGCTCAGCGAAAAAATCTGCAGAAGGTGTAACCAGAAGTACTTCAGAGTCTTTTACATCTAATGGAAACTTTACATCGACTTCAGTATCATCCAATACGTCTTCTTCTAGGCCTTCTAGTGTATCTGCCAATGCTGGCTCTGGCAGCCCGAGGTTGTTTCCGATTTTGTGCACTTTGCCAATTATCTCATTACAATATTTCTGCCCTACGCCTATTGAGTCCATGACCTCTCTAGCAGCCATAGATATTTCTGCAGTGTCAATGCCTATCGGGCAAAAAACAGCACATCTTCTACATTGAGAACATTGATGATAGTAAGAGTACCAGTCATCTAATACTTCTTTTGTTAAATCTGTGGCGCCAACTAGTTTTGGAAAGTATTTTCCTGGTAAAGTAAAGTATCTACGATAAACACCTCTCATCAGGTTTTGTCTGCCCACCGGCATGTTGTTCGGATCTTTTGTGCCTTGATAGTAATGACATTTATCTGTGCAGGCGCCGCACTGAATACATGAATCAAGGTAGACACGAAGTGAGCGATACTTACCTAAAAGGTCACCCATTTTGTCGATGGCTTTTTCCTGCCAATTTTCAACAAGTTCTCCAGGATAGCCTAAGCTTGATTGAAATTCTTCTTTTGATTTAAAGGGAGATAAGTGTGATGTCGCACTATTCTCTAGTTTCGGTATGACTGGAAACTTTCTTACTTCAGGTGTTTCGAACTTACTAGCCATGTTATTTTGTAGACTCCATTCTTTTAGCCCAGTCAGCTACATGCCTTTTGCTCCTTGCATTATCAACCTGATTCCTTGTAGGGCTAAAAAATAAACCAGGTGCATGTAAGAGCTTACTGTAAGGAAAAATTATCATTAATGCAATAACTAGAGATAAATGAATTAACAGTACAGCATCAGATGGAAGCTCTGAAAAATTAAAAGTTAATAACCCAACAAAAAATAACTTTATGGCAAGAATGTCAGAGGGAAACCACTTCATCATTAAACCAGAGCCAGCAATTGCAATGATAAGGACAAGTATTAAATAATCTGATGGTGATGAAATATATCTCACTCTATCTACAAATACCCGCCTTGCAAATAATCCAAGCAAACCAGCGAGCATAAGGTATGCCGCATAATGGCCAGCAACCTGGACAAGTTCAGAAGAGACCCAAAACCAAACAGGATCAGTAAAATATTTAAGGTGTCTTAAGGCCGCAAGTAAAAGCGCTAGATGAAATATCCAACTGAAAAGCCATGTCCATTTTGTCGCAGAAAAAAGACTTTCGAAAAAAACCACCTCTCTAAAAATTCGGATAGCAACACCTCTCTGAGTCATTGGAGCTGGTGGTGTTGGTATTTTTAGTGGTGCTGGTATCTTAGCATATTCATAAACTCGGTATGCTAAACCTACAAATAATATCGTTGCAGCGAAGTAGAACAACGCTGCATACAATATTGTTACGAATGACATTGCCTTTCCCTGACCTTATGATTACTTATACGCAACCAGTAGGTTTAGGAAGACCTGCAAATTTACATGCTTGTTTACCTGGTCCATAAGGGAAAAGTTCATACAAGTATTTACTGTTTCCTTTATCTTTACCAAGTTTCTTGCCAACAGCTTTTGTAAGAACTCTTACAGCTGGTGCAATTTGATACTCTTCATAGTATTCACGAAGGAAGTTTATAATTTCCCAGTGATCCTCTGAAAGATCAATATCATCTTCTTTTGCCATTACTGTCGCTACATCTTTTTCCCAGTCGTTGAGGTTTGCTAAGTATCCCTCTTCGTCTGTTTCTAAAGATTTGCCATTTACTTCAATTGCCATCTTTCTCTCCTGTTAAAGCCAATTTTGAGTTTTTTCGTTATCAGCTACAAGTTTAACGAAACCTTTATAATCTATAATTTCTATATTATTTGTTAAATTTGAATTATCAAGCCCTCTTGCTTCAAGATCCGGTCCTAGTACATAAAAACTAATATTTGCATGGTTATCAGATATCTGCTTTTCGAAAATTGTTCCTTTTGTGCATGCATACACAGCATCCTCGATAAATAATACTGATGAGCCCTTCTCTGCATATCTTAAACAAGTCTTGAGACTATCCTTTTCAAAAGGCGATTTGTTAATTGTGTGTAACATTAAAAATTAAAAAATACCTCAGATTCATTAAATAGTTTTTTTAAGTCTGAAGATGCTAGAACTTCGACATCGACAGACAAATCA
The DNA here is from genome assembly GCA_001627925.1 of Rhodobacteraceae bacterium REDSEA-S34_B6. GTDB lineage: Bacteria > Pseudomonadota > Alphaproteobacteria > Rhodobacterales > Rhodobacteraceae > Salinivivens. The sequence goes on from LUQC01000047.1 coordinate 2,886, forward strand.
TCTTCGCTTAGACCACGTTCTTCTAGAGACTCTTTTTCAACATATAACTTTTCAACGTCATACATTTCTAAAGCTCCAAATGTTTTAGTAAAGTTTTTCGTTGCTATACCATCTGTATTCTGACCTTTTTTGAGTTGGTACACTCCATCATCAATGAATGCTAGTGATACATCTTGCTCGAATGCAGCAGCAATCAAAACTACTTCAAGAGCTTCATGTGCATAGATTGTTCCGTGTGGAGCTTTTCTATTCACATAGATGAATTTTTTTACGATTCCTGATTCTAACTCTTGATCTTCCATGTTCAATCACCAAATGTAATCATTCTATCGGCTTGTATGCCTGCTTCTATTAATTGGCCTAACCCTGATATTCTAAATTTACCTGCGATATTGTTAGCGTCTTTGCTATTTCTTTTCATCTCATCTTCATCTACCATTCCTCTTCTTTGAGCTGCTGCTACACAGAGTACAAGATCAAGGTCATGTTTCTCAGCTAATTCAGTCCAACGGTTTGGAATGTGTCTATCGTCTTGAGGAGGAGTAGCCAATCGAGTGCCGTTATTAACACCGTCATGATAGAAGAAAACTCTAAATATCTCGTGTCCTTCTTCGATCGCAGCCTCTATGAATTTGTAGGCAGTGTCAGAAGCTTGATGTTGGTAAGGGCCCTCGTTAATTAAAACTCCAAACTTCATGATAGCTGGTAATTAGAATCTAACGTATGCCGATGAGTTGAGAGTTTTTCTGCCACCGCGCCAATTATCAATATGATGTTTTGTAAATGGTAGTTCAGTAAGTTCAAAAAATCTTGGCCAACCTATTCTCTCAATCCAGTCGTTGATTCTTTCCCAATCACGAGCATCTTCTTTATATGCAGATAAAATTCGTTTTACAATTGCCGTTGCTTCAGGCCATCTTGGTGGGTTATTAGGAATGCCGGCTGCGACAAGTTTCTGAAAGGATGGTTTACTTCTAGCATTAGAGTGATTTCCACCAACCCATATTGCCAGTTTACTGTGCTCTGGATCATTAATCTGCATAGGAGGACATGGCGGGAAGCATGCACCACAACAGATGCATTTTTTTTCATCAACTTCTAAAGAGGGTTTGCCATTTACCATTGCTGGTCTGATAGCAGCCACTGGACAACGCGCGACCACAGATGGTCTTTCACATACATTTGAAACCAAGTCATGATTAATTTTTGGTGGTTTTGTATGCTGGATATTTATTGCAATATCACCTTGTCCACCACAGTTAATTTGACAGCAAGAGGTAGTCAGATGAACACGATTAGGCATGTCATTATTTCTGAATTCATCAATTAGTTCGTCCATCATTGCTTTTACGACGCCGGATGCGTCAGTACCAGGGATATCACAATGTAACCAACCTTGAGTATGAGAAATCATTGCAACTGAGTTTTTTGTTCCCCCGACTATAAACCCCTCCTTCTCTAGGGCATCAATAAGTGGTTGCACTTTATCTTTGTCACTAACCATGTACTCGATGTTACTTCTTATAGTGAATCTTACGTACCCATCAGCAAACTCGTCACCAATATCACATAGAGTCCTCAATGTGAACACGTCTAATATACGTTGTGTTCCGGCCCTGACAGTCCAAATTTCCTCACCACTATGAGCTACATGTACTAGAACCCCTGGTCTTGGGTGTTCATGGTATTTCCATTGACCAAAGTTTTTTCGCATCGTAGGATGCATGTATTGAAAACCATCAGGACATCCAGTCTCAATCGGTGTTCTCATCTCTTTTTTTGCACTCTCACTCATTATGCTGAATCCTTTTCACGTT
>LUQC01000048.1 GCA_001627925.1 Rhodobacteraceae bacterium REDSEA-S34_B6
AGCTTAATCATTCGTGCTTTGAGGTTACGCATTCAGTGTTTAATGAATGCATCTGGATAATTGGTAAAGTAATCTTTAGATATTGGAGTCATGACGCCAGTCTCAATTACAGCACCACCCTTCCTCCTTATTTCGGTCAGCTCTTCGTCCGCGCCAAATGCTTGAAGCACTTCCATACTTGGAAACATCATTATTGCGTGAAGCTGGGTAGGGTCATCCTTTTCTGTTCCAGCGAATAAAAACTTTATCCCCATGCTGGCTAATCTTTAATCTTGTGATTTTACCATAGCAGACCAAGTATCAAAACCTTTACTTATTTTAATAGCACTTTTTACTATTATCGCCATTTTTATCCCCTTTTTCATATTAATTTATGGATTTGTTTTTGCACTTAGACCTATTCCGTCATTTCTTCCATCATATAGAGTATATAAACATCATACCATTGTTACTACCTCTGTAACGACTCCACGTTATTTTGGTGCAACATCGCACGAAATCTGCACACCCCGATAGCTCGTAGTTTTATTCATAATCTTATCTCGCCACCGTGCCTCTAATTTGCTCCAAATGGGTAAACATGCTTCCATTGCGTCTTTATCTCGATACTCAAAAATATGTCCTAATTGGTGCTTGTCGGACTTATTCCAAATACGCGTGGTCGTGTACCTTTCTAATCCAAGTTCGTAGAGTGTTGGTAGATATTCATCTTTAACATTCGTCCAGCGCTTGTCACTTAATTCCAACTCATTTTCAGACATAAATGTTTGAATAGTTATATTAATTAGCATTTAATCCCCCAAGTTTTACTGCGATTTGCGACACCAGTGTCGGAATAATGTAAGATTGCTCTAAATTCATCTTATAGCAATCCCCGGAGCCTGTATGAACATTTACATTTGTATGGCTATTGCGACCTGAGGAGTAATTTTCGTTGAATATTCGCGGTAATATATTTGGTGTGGCGGCTATTATTTTATTTGCTACGGGCTTTCCAGCAGCGGACAAATTGTTGCAGACTTGGGGAGTAATAACGCTCATTGCTCTACGGAATTTATTGGCTTTGTGCGTAATGATCTCTTTAATTTTTTTTCTAGAGAAAAGCGTTGTTCTTCGGAAGCTTCCTTGGTTCAAGGGTTTCTGGATTGGAGGAATAGGTTTCGGTTTTGGTTCCCTGCTTCTTTTGATCGCTCAGGCAATGTCAGATGCAACTACAGCAGCTTTAGCTGCTGCTGCTATGCCAATTTTTGGCGTCGGATTAGAGGTGGCGCTTGACGGGCGTCGTTTAAGTGCCCGTTTTTTATTAGCCGTTGCTCTAGTTCTTTTAGGAGGTGCATTAGCCACTGGTGTAACCCTGGGAGAGTCCTCAGTTAGCTCAGGCTTTGCCTTGGGCCTATTGGCGTCAGGTATTTTTGCTTGGGGATCGCGGGAAACTGTAAAATCTTTCCCTAACCTGTCTCCTTTGTCGCGTACTGCAGTTACCACGTCTGGTATGTTTGGGTTTGTAGCTATTCCATGCTTGGTTGCTATGTTTCTTCAGCACTCTTGGTCAACGGTGGGAGCATTCGATATTTCAAACTTAGGTCTTTTAATTATCTATGCCTGCCTCGCCTTGGGCATCTCACAAATTTTTTGGATAAAGGCCGTTGACGAAATTGGGATTGGAATCGCATCCTTTCATCTAAATGCAACTCCTTTTTACGTGATGATTATTGTTTATTTATTTGGGTCAGATTGGAACTGGATGCAGGTCTTGGGCGCAGCTATTTTGACTGTCGGAACGTTACTGGCACAATTGCCTGAGAAAGACCCTATCCATGATAGCAGCGTAAAGTCATAAAATTTACGGCGGTAACAAATTTTAAATTAAATAATAAATAATGCGTATTTTGATTGAGTTCAGTCAATCGTTGGGCCATCAAAAACTATAGTCTCATACACATGATGACCGTACATTTCCCACCACTGCGCAGCGATTGCCTGAGCTTGGTTGAGCAAATCCTCGTTTTCATAAACAGATGTCATCATGGTCGACTTGTCACCGGTTCGTACGATATGCCTGCTTAGCGAAGCTGGCATATTGTCGGGATACCACTTTTTCCATGCGATTACTGCTACTTCCAAATCTTGTTCAGATTTGAATTCTGTGCTTATAATGCGCGCTTATGGCATTGTGTAACTCCTCTTTTGAAAACATTTTTGCAAACGCTACTACTTCTGACAATTGAAAATCAAAATATGATTGAAAAGATACTCAGAACGCTTGGTTTTTGCACTAGTCATAAATCTTAAAAGAAAATTTCAAACCAGAATGCTATAAATTTCGCAAAAGCCCTAACTCAAATAAATGATTTAATGTGGAGGGATGTGTTTAAGGTTTAAGACACATGCTTTCGCATTAGAAATAGACATTAGAGAATGTATTTATAAATTCATAACAAAAATCGTTGTCTTTGTATAAAAATATCTTAACGTTTCTGAAACGTTTTACCTTATGGAGTTAGTATGCAAAGGCATCATGATTTGGATTTTTTAAGAGCGTTCGCAATGATGATGGGCTTAGTCTTTCATGCACCTCTTTTGTTTTGGTTTCCAGATTTCGCAAAAGTCTATGGTATAGAGAATATAGCACCAGCTGAGGAATGGGTTAATATATTAGGCCGTTTCATAAGTAGCTGGCGAATGCCTTTATTTTTCTCACTATCAGGTTTTTTTGCAATTCTAGTTATAGAAAGAAAAGGTATCTCACAATTTTTAAAGGATCGCATTATCAGAGTAGGTTTAACATGCTTAGTATTCTCCGCGTTGTATGATATCTCAGACGGAAGCTTTGACTACACTACAGTGCATTTGTGGTTCCTTTATGAGCTAATCATCTTTGTTTTTTGCTTTTCTATATTGTACAAGTTTAGGTTGCTTAAAAACTTATTATGTATGAAGATATCTACAAAATTTATGTTAATCTTTGCTCTATGGTTAATCTCGACTGTGCCTCTTGCATATATTCTGAATAACTGGTGGCATCCATTAGCATTAAAGGCTTCATCCGGCTACTTTGATCTAAAAATAGGAAATATGCTCTATTATTTTTCATATTTTTTGGCAGGCGTAATGCTCTACTCAAATCAAAACATCCTCATCAAACTACAAAAGACTCAGACTATTTTTCTTCTAAGTTTTCTATCTATATTTGCATTTTTCGTTCGCGTTTATTCAGATCATCTGACCATAGGGCAGGCTGATGATTTAAGTAACGTAGCAAAAATGGAGTTTGATCCAATGCTAGTATTTTTTAATGCCTGTATGATAGGAATGAACTCTGTTCTGTTTTGTTTGTTGTTTATTGGATTAGCATCGAAATTTATAAAATCAGGCAGTGCAATTCTTAGTTGGTTTGTTGAGCTTTCCTACCCAATATACATTATACATATTATCCCGATTACTATGATGACTGCTGTATTCTATAATCTGGAGTTTAACCAGTTTAATATATTGCCACTAACCGTAATTGCCGGTTTCACTGTCTGTGTTATTTTATATTACGTATTTATTAAATATACCCCACTTAACTGGCTGATAAATGGTTACTCTAAATCACCGTTAAAAATAAAGTTCTTAGGCGCTTAAACAGTTAAGCAAATAGCAAATTATCTAAATCAAATAAACGCCTAAGTTTTCTGGCGTTAGTTTGCGTTAAGAATGTCTCCTATCTTGGGCTGCACGCCAAAGCTGGAAGTCGCGCACTGTGCTTTCATAGTCATCCTCCGCCAGTAGGCTCGAGAGAGCGTGTTCTGACGCTAACCAATTTTCATGCGCTCCAACTTTTCCCGGTCTTCACGATTGACCTCTTCTCAAAGAACAATGCGATTGGTGATAGTTTCTTCTTTTAAGTCTAACTAATGTGCGACATGCGTCTCTCTAACATTACGGTACTCCATAGCCCGATTGTATTTGCTGCCATATTAAAAGTTAGACTTAAAGTTCGAATCAATAAGCTTAATTTATCTAGAAATTATGAAGTAATATCGGGAACTTTGTGCACTTATGTGTGGATAATAATGCTTTCGTTGTGGATAACCTTGTTAGTTAATTTTTTTTGCTTGGATATAAGATAAATTTGGTCGAAAGTAGTTTCAAGCTGGTTGGGGGGAACGTAATTCATTTTACTGCCACAATCGAAACATAAGCTGGTAAGGGCTTGAAAGTTATCTTTCATTTTCCGCTAAGGCTTGGGTAAATTATATGGCGCAAGTTATTTAATTTGCAGATTTATAGGGCAACCTATTTTGAGGTTTTGATAATCCCGATTGGTTTGCATAGGCGTCTCTAGATTTATCTAGAGGCGCTTATGTGTTTTTGACTTTAACGATATTGGAGTTGAAAATTTGATACTTCCGACCTCTATTTTATCTGAAGTAACATGTACTTTTTATTGCTTTAGTTTTCCGCACCAATTTTAATCCTTGGACCCCAAGTAGTACCCAGTATCATGAGCAATATTACAAGGGTAAGAAGTACTGAAGGAATATCTGCAAACATGGGTGGTTCCATTAAATAGTCGCCACTGGTAATGCCAGAATTATTTAACCATGCTTTGCCCTGTATCGATAGTTCCACACCTGATTCTTGTAGTTCTGCAAGCCGGGCCGCAGTATTTGTATCAAATAGAACTCTCCATCCAGCAAGCTGAAGGCTAAAAAATGAGACGAACACGCCAAAAATAGATGTTAATATTTTTGCTGCTATATTTCCTCCAGACTCATTTGTAACTCTCGCTGCCCTAAGAGCAATGAATATTAATATTGCCAAAGCAACCATATACATCCCGTTATTAATGTAATTCAAACTGTTGTTTTCTAAAATTTCAAATTCACTCATATTTATTTCCTTTCTTTATGATTTTGGAACAGTGTACGAAACTTCTTGCATTTTTTTAGATGAAATTACCAACTCTGGGCCTGTCCAGCAGGTGACTGTTTTTATTTCACTAACGGCTCCGCCAAGGTATGCTGACATTACAAGCGCCATATAATCAGTTTGTGTTTCAAAGTCACTTATAACTACGACCTCAAAGTCCTGACCAATTAAACCGTAAAAGCCTAAAAACTTTCCGCCAGCGCTTTCGACAGCCGTTTTCAGGCTAGCTGTTCGGTCTTCGCCATTTTTCATCATACTCATGGCGACATCTTCTTTATAATTCACATAAGTAAATCGAACCGTCATTTAGATTCTCCATTAATTTAAATGTAGTAATTGGGAGCGCAACAGAGCATTTACTCAAGTACATTTACTGTACTCTGCAAAGGCGAATTTAATAAAAAAATTTTATTGGACTCCTTTAGAACTCTTTATAGAGAAAAAGTAAGTTAGAGCCAAAATAACAATAGTACCCCCAATAATTGTAAGAAATTTGGGACTTTCATTCGTGAATGTCCACACCCATAACGGTCCCAATATAGTTTCTAAAAGCATAATAATACTGACATTTGAGGCCGGTGTCATTCTTGAGGCCTTTGATAAAAGTATAAATGATAGTGGAAGAATGAATAAGCCAGTGATTGATATATAAAACATACTTTTCAGATTAATTTCTGATGCACTTGGCCAAAAATAAAACGCCAATAATCCGCACAAAATTCCACCAGTTCCAAGTGCCAGTGGAAATGCAACTTCTTTATTTTTTCTTATAATTACAAAATTACAAGCAAGGCTAAAGGCTACTACAAGGCCACACAGACCACCTAATACAGACGATGGGTTAAATACATCATACGAGTTGATATCACCTATGACAGATAGAGTTACACCAAAAAATACTATAAGAACTATAGCCCAAGTTCTAATATCCACCGTTTCTTTTAATACTACTGCACCTAAGATAATTGAGAAAACAGGAACAGTGGCTACTGCGATTAAAACGATCGCTACGGGAGCAAGGTAGATACCATATGCGAAACAAAAAACATTTGCCATTTGAACAACGACAAGGGCCGCAAAGCTTTTACACCATATTTTTGGTTTTACCCCACTTCTCGATAAAATAAATGGAATAAGCCCGATCAAAAAGAAAATACTACCGGCTTGGGTTGCCCTCCAAGCGACCATTTGACCACCAGTCAGTTCTGATAACCTCATCAATAGTGTATCAGGTGTTAAAATTAAGGCACCGAAAAGTGCTAAAACGACGCCAGGGTTCAAATTACTATTACCACGTTAGAAATTTAAATATTTATGATAAATATTTGCACTTGGTTACACTTTATTTTCAAAACGTTCTAGCTTGTTATTGAATAAATAAATTTCTTAAATTAACTTTATTGAGGTTTAAAGTTTCCAGAATTGGGTTCTTATTATGACTGACAATATACCTGAAATTATTTTTGATGATGGTGAAAGTTATGAACGTTTTATGGGTGTATGGTCCCGTAAAGTAGGGGCCCAATTTATTGATTGGATTAAATTTTCTAAATCACTAAATTTTTTAGATGTAGGGTGTGGAAACGGAGCATTTTCTGTTCAAATTGATGACTTATGTAACCCATCAAGCATAACTGGTATTGATCCTTCAAGTGCTCAAATTGATTATGCTAGCAGGCGGGAAATCAATGTTCCATCCCAATTTGAGGTTGGTGATTCAATGTCCTTGCCATTTCAAGACGATAAATTTGATGCTTCAATAATGGCATTGGTTATATTTTTTGTACCAGATCCTAAAAAGGGTGTCGCGGAAATGCTGAGGGTGACTAAACCGGGAGGAACTTTGGCGGCATACGCTTGGGACGTAATGTCCGGAGGATTGCCTATGGAGCCAATGCATAAAATTCTGAGGGAAATTGGAATCGAGTATCCTTTACCTCCTAGCGTGCATGCGTCTCAAAAAAGAAACATGAAAGAAATATGGACTGATTTGGGAATGTCTGGGGTAGAAACAACAACTTTTTATGTAAAACGCTCATTCAAAAACTTTGATGACTACTGGAATATATATTCAGTAGGCCCCTCGATGTCAGGAACATTGAAAGCTTTAAGTCCTGAGACTGTCAGAGAGATTAAAGTAAAGCTAAATAATACATTAGAGCGGGATTCTGATGATAATATAATTACTTACGCATTTGCTAATGCGGTAAAAGGTGTAAAGACTGAATCTTAAGATCTTTGTAATAATATTCTAACTGTCAGGTTGTATTCGCAGCATCTCTAAACTCTTTTGCAACTGAAACTGTGTTAAATTTCTGGCAATTACAACAATGCGAGATTGGCGATCTTTCTTTGGCCAATTTTTTAATTGAATAGGGGGATCAAAAATTTGTTGCACTCCATGAAATACAAATGGTGCATCAATGTTCTCTAAGAAAACAAGACCTTTGATCCTTAGAAGATCTGAACCTTTAATTGCAACCAATGTATCAAGCCAATTATCAAAAGTTGTGTTTGATACCGGATTGTCCAAAACAATCGAGCAACTTTCTATTTTACTATCATGATTAAATGCAGGTTTTGAAATTATTTTCGCAGGAGCTAAACCACTAAGATTTTTTAATTCAGAAAGGTTAGGATTAATACCCGTAGTCCAATTTAGAACTTCGTTATAATTTGACTTTTCTTTTAGTGCATTAAGTCCCCATAACTTATCTTGGATCCCATCTCCATTAATAGAATGAATAATTTTAGAGGTTGGATTAATCGACTTTAATCTATTTTCAATGTCCTGAATTTGTTTCGGAAGGGCAATGTCTGTTTTACTTAAAATTACCAAGTCTGCCAAAGCAATTTGTGAAACCGCCTCGAATTGTGCATCTAGTGTTTGGGAACCGTTAACTGCATCGGCAACTGTTATAATACCGTCCAGCTGAGTATTGGACGCCAAGACGTTATCCAGGAGTAAAGTCTGCATGATTGGACCTGGCTCAGCCAACCCTGTGGTTTCAATGACAATACGTTCAAAGTTAATTTCGTTACGTATATTTTTACGTATCAGCCTTTCAATAGTTTTTGGTAAGTCTCCCCTTATTGAGCAACATAAACACCCAGATTGCATTAGAACCACATCATCTGTGCTTTGTTCAATCAAGTGATGGTCTAAACCCTTTTCTCCAAATTCGTTTACTATTACTGCTACTCTACCATTTTCAGTATTCGATAGAACTTTGTTTAATAAAGTAGTTTTTCCTGCGCCAAGAAACCCTGTAAGGATAGTTATTGGGATTTTCGTATCGTTCAAAATATTTTTCTCAAGTGATTTTCGTTATATTATTGGTGAAAATAAGACCGCCACTATATGGTATTACCGGAATTTCCATATATTTTTACTACTAAGTAACAAGAAGAAAGTTATGCTTACGCAGACAATAGATGGTCCTGGTGGAGTATTAAAAAAATATGAAAATTGAAGACCTGATATAGCAGAAATTATACCTACTAAAGCGGTAATAATCACCATCGTTTCTGGCGTGCTCGATGTATTTCTAGCGGCCGCAGCTGGAATTATTAAAAGTGCAGATATTAATAACAGGCCAACGACTTTTATTGAGACCGCAACTGTAACCGCCAAAGCGATGGTAAGTATCAACTTTTCTTTTTTCGGATTAATTCCATTAGAATATGCAAGTTCTTCGTTCAAAGTTGAAACTAACATTGGCGACCACCGCCAATAAATCAATAAAAGAACAAAAATTACACCTATCCATATTGTATAAAGATCGCTTATTGAAACTGCTAGAATATCTCCAAATAGATAGGCCATTAAATCAATGCGAACACCTGAGAGAAAGGAGGCAACAACTAACCCAACGGCAAGACCCGCATGCGCAGATACTCCAAGCAAGGTGTCAGAAGCTAATCCACGGCCTGAAAGTTGAGATACGGTATAAGCCATTAAAAGTGCCGCTAATAACGTTCCTCCAAATATGGGCAGTTCAAGCGCTAAAGATAGCGCAATACCCAATAAAGCCGCGTGCGCCGTTGCCTCCCCAAAGTAGGCCATTCGTCGCCATACTACAAAACATCCGAGAGGTGCTGCAATAAGAGCAACTCCGAGACCAGCAATTGTGGCGCGAATCAAAAAATCAGGCAACATTAATCAGAAACCTCAGCTGAGCGAACGGGATCGTCGTGCCTATGATCATGATTATGTCGATAAAGTGCTAAAGTACCGTCTGTGCCTGTACCAAACAGGTCATGATACTCGGGCATAATTGCTACTGCTTCGGGGGCGCCAGAACAGCAAACATGACCATTTAAGCAAATGACCTTATCTGATGCGCTCATAACAACATGCAGTTCATGACTTATCATCAAAACTGCACATCCTTTTTTATCTCTTACGCTTTCTACTTGTTTGTAAAAGTCCGCTGATCCTGCTTGATCTAAACTTTGTGTTGCTTCGTCTAAAATTAATATTTCAGGATCCCCTTGCAATGCTCTAGCAAGCAATACTCTTTGAAATTGACCGCCCGAAAGATTTGACATTTGTGCCTTTAAAAGCCCACTTGCACCAGCAGCGCTTAGAGCCTTTAAACATTCGTCTTTAGTTAATCTATGAGTTAAATTTAAAAAACGTTGAACAGTCATTGGTAAAGTATTGTCTATATTTAAACGTTGAGGGATATAACCAATACGTAAATTATTTTTAATTATTAGAGATCCACTATAATACTCTAGGGCTCCTATAATCGTTTTTACTAAGCTAGTTTTACCTGATCCATTTGGACCTACAATAGTTACGATTTCTCCGGGAGCTACGTCGAGAGAAACCTTATCTAATACAATATTTTCACCATATTTTACCGTTATATCTTTGATATTTATTAAGGTCACTTGATTAAGTATCTGCGCAGGTACTACACACACCCTCAGCTTCAATAATTGTTTGTTCTACCTTAAACCCTGTTGCCATTAATGCTTCAGATAGATCTGATGCTGTTGCGGATGCTGGTGCCTCGGAAACGCTGTCACATTTTTTACAAATCATGAATACAGGCGAATGATGTGCTCCTGGATCAGTGCATGCCACAAAAGAATTTTGACTCTCAATTTTATGAACGAAGCCATGCTCCACTAAAAAGTCTAGGGCACGATAGGCTACTGGAGGTTGCGAGTTAAATCCTGCGTCTCTCAGCAGGTCAAGAATACGATAAGCGCCCAACCCACATTTTTCATTCTGCAGCAATTCAAGAACTTTGAGACGAACTGGCGTCAATTTTATGTTGTTGTCTTTACAATATTTATCAATATTTTTTATCATTTGTTTTCGGCATTCGAAGCAATATGCGCTATTTCTTGGCAGATACATTTTTTACAGTCAACAGGCATTTACAGGGTTGCAATAGCGTATAGAGACCGTTAGGTGTACTGTAATGTTATATTATATCATGAGGTTTTAGATGTCTAGGTTATTTACTACTGTTTCTGCAATTACACTACTTACCGGGACCGCTGCACTTGCAGATGCTCCGAAAGTCGTTGCAGATATTGCTCCGGTTCATTCTTTAGTTTTTAGGGTTATGGATGGAATTGGTAAGCCAGATCTAATTGTTCCAAACGAAACTTCACCTCATGATTATCGATTAAGGCCAGCAGATGCTGAGGCTTTGGAAAATGCCGGTTTGGTTTTCTGGATGGGAGAGGGGCTCACTCCGTGGATGGAGCGGGCGCTTGACTCGCTTAGTGGCGATGCAACTGTTATAGAGCTTCTTGCGCTAGATGAGACAAATACGCTCCCATTCAGAGAAGGTGCGCTTTTCGACGCTCATGACCACGACGATCATGACGATCATGATAAAGAACATGACGACCACGACGATCATGACGATCATGATAAAGAACATGACGACCACGATGATCATGACGATCACGATAAAGAACATAACGATCATGATGATCATGACGATCACGATAAAGAACATGATGACCACGATGATCACGACGACCACGGGCATGATGATCATGCAGGTCATGATCACGGAGAATTCGATCCTCACGCTTGGCTATCTACGGATAATGCAAGAACCTGGCTGAACGTAATTGCAGCTAAACTTTCATCAATTGATCCGGCTAACGCAGGTGGTTATTTTTCCAATGCAAGTGAGGCTATTACAGAACTTGATGCACTCGACAATGAGGTAAATGAGATGTTGGATCCAGTGCGAGGTGGAAAATTTATTGTCTTCCACGACGCATATCAATACTTTGAGACTGTGTACGATTTTCCGGCTTCTGGAGCCATCTCTCTGGGTGACGCATCAGATCCTGGCGCTGCAAGGATAGCAGAAATAGCCAACAGAATTCAGAGCGAAAATATCCAATGCGTTTTATCTGAGCCTCAATTTAACGCAAACATGGTTGATACTGTAATGGCAGGAACTAACGCTAAAACTGAGGTGATTGATCCATTGGGGTTTGGAATTGAGCCTGGAGTGTCTTTATATACTAAGCTAATAAAAGGCATGGCTTCTTCGTTAGTAAACTGTCTAAGATAGTTCGTAGTTTTTACCGTAATAAGTAATTGCGTTCGTAATTTCTGCTATGGATAACTTGGGGCAAACTAAACTTAAAAAAAAGCGTACGAAAGGCGATCCTATGCATGAATTTGATTGCCTTCCACCACTTTTGCGTCGTTGGGTACGTGATGCAGACATGCCATGGAGCCCAATCTCTGTAAAAAGGGTCTATATGAAGGCATTGAAAAAAACTGGTAGTTCTGGTATCGCTCTGGCAGAGCTTGACAAAATACAGGGCAAGCGGCTCAGTAAGGAGACGCCTCATGGAGAACGATATAGTATTAGAGAGAATTTCAAATCTTAAGGGTCGATTAGGGTATGAGGAAAAGAAGGCCAAGAAATTGGGCTTCGCATCACTTTATGATTATATGGAAGAAAAAATAAATAGTGAAAATAATGCTTTAAATCCTGTAATTGAGGTAAAAAATAGAGCTATTAAATCCTTAAAAAAGAAGAAAAAATCCGAACAGAAGACTTGCGGGTGCTGTTAAGTAGTCGACTTACAAGTTTTTAAATGTCTCTTCCCATTCTATAAAACTCGAGATTTGGCTGCATCGAGGTAAAGTTTGCCATTCGATTTGAGAGGCCAAAAAAGGCAGTTATACCGGCAATATCCCATATATCGTCATTGCTAAAGCCATGCTTTGTTAAATTAGAAAAATCACTGGCAGATATAGATTTAGAGTCATTTGAGACTTTAAGTGCAAACTTTAACATTTCTTTTTGTCGTTCAGATATGTCTGCTTTCTTGTAATTTATGGCAATTTGATCGGCTATTAACGGATCCTTGGCGCGGATCCTAAGAATAGCACCGTGAGCTATCACGCAATATTGACAGCCATTATCATTTGATGTCGCAACCACAATCATTTCTTTTTCAGCTTTAGAAAGACCGCTTTTGCGCTCCATTAGTGCGTCGTGGTATGCAATAAAAGCTCTAAATTCGTCCGGTCTATATGCAAGCGTTAAAAATACATTTGGAACAAATCCAATCTTTTCTTGCACTGAGATGAACTGGTTTTTAATATCATCTGGCAATTCGCCTAATTTTGGAATAGGAAATCGACTAATTTTTTTATCCTGCATTTTATCCTCTTCGTTACTGTATCAAATTTTATAAAATAAAGATGTTTTTTTTAAGATTTACTGAGCAAATTGAAACAATTACAAGTCTTTCCATAAAACTTTACCAGCTGATCCACGTGGCAAATTCGTTCGGATTTCAAGACTTTTGGGGACTTTGTAATGAGCCATATTCTTTCCACACCACTCAATAAATGAATCTTTTGATAGCTTTTTTTCCTTGTCATTGAGAACTACTACCGCTCTTACCCTTTCTCCGGTGCGCGGGTCGGAATCTCCAACGACGCAGGCTTCCAAAATGGCGGGATGTGAATGAAGGATTGCTTCAACCTCGGCCGGCCAGACTTTGAGTCCAGATACATTTATCATTCTTTTCAAACGATCGACAAAATAAAAATAACCATCTTCATCATAGTATCCTATATCACCAGTTCGAAAAAAATCTTTCCCATCTATATTTATAAATGCGTCTGCGGTGGCGTCTTCGTTTTGCCAATATCCAGCAAAAACCTGCGGTGCGTTTGCCACAATTTCACCGATCTGATTTGGCCCTAATTCCTCTAAGTGCTGGGGCTCTATGATACGAGTGTCAACATCAAAGATTGGAATTCCTAAGCATTGCTTTCTGGGAGAGTTAATTGGATTAATATGTATGGGGGCCATTGTTTCAGTCAGGCCATATGCTTCAATGTAATCAAGCCCAATAAGTTTCTCCATTCTCTCAGCAACACTTTCTGGCATTTGTGCTCCTCCACCTCCAATAGCCTCAAGCGATGATAGGTCGTATTTTTCAATGTTCTCCAATGATAGAAAATCAATCATTGTGGTTGTGATTGATCTCCAATGTTGAATTCTTTCTTTTTCTATAATTTCTGCCGCTACCTGAGGATTCCACCGCGCCATTAAATGAATTGTAGACCCAGTTAGTATGGGTAAGTTCATTGAATGCTGCATTCCAGTGACATGGCACAGCGGTAATGTTGCTAACACTTGGGAGCCATTTTTCACTCCTACCCAAAGTGGATATGCATGTATCGTAGCATTTGCACTCTTATGAGTATGTAGACAGCCCTTAGGCTGCCCAGTTGTTCCTGAACTATACGGAATAATACACCAATCTTCAGGTTTTCGATTATGATTAGGGGCTGAGAAATTCATTTCTAGAGCGTTACTCCAGGTTGGGCAGGGTGGGTTGGTTCCTTTAGCCTTCACGCTCGTAGGTATATCAATATTAGCGTTTTCTCCAATATAATCTGAGTATGTTACAGCGAGTAATTGGCGTTCTTTGATATTGAGGTTGGCACTTTCAATTTCGTTGTAGAGTTCCTGTCCAAAAACGATTGCTTTGGATTGAGAGTCTTGAAATATATGTGCCAATTCGGCACTTTTGCACATTGGGTTAACCGGTACAACTACGGCATTCGCGGCTAAAATAGCATAATAAGCAATTATAAATTGGGGTGTATTTTGCATATACAATGCAACCCGGTCGTTTTGTCGAACATTTGCAAAAGCAGAGAGATATCCTGCGATCAACTTAACTTCTTTATACAGGTCGGAGTATGTCAGTCCTTTGCCATAAAATTTTATTGCAATTGAAGAGGGAGAATTCTTTGAAGAACTGGTAAGGTTTTCATAAACAGAACTTGCTACTGGAGGTAAACTGTATGGTAAGTTCTGAGGCCAAACTCCATAATGTCTACTTTGCATTTCAAGTTACCTAAATAATTTCATGGTTTTGGAAGTTGGTTGCCAGCCAAAAGATTTAATTTAGGATTTTGAGAGTACTTTTTACAAAGGCGATCGCACCCTTCATACGTAGCATCAAACGGTCCAGCTTTCCAGCCAGTTAATTGTAGGACTACCCCGTTTCCAACTTTGGGTCCAACCAAAGCTTCTTGATAATCAACATCACTCATCTCTGACTTGTCCACTCTAACGCCTTTTTTCTCCAAATTGGCGACGTACTCCTCTATATCGTCAATTTCTAAACCGATATGCTGAATACTGTTCCCATATCTCTCGACATGCTTGCTTATAAAGCTTTCTGGATCATCACTGGAAATGAAACTCATAATACTATCCCCAAAGCGAACGCACGCGCCTTTGTACCTATCTTCGATAGACTCAAATTCCATCATCATTTCGCCGCCCAGTACTTCAATCGCATTTTCCAATGCTGCATTGAAGTCTTTTACCGCAAATGCAATGTGATTTATTGATTTTACTTTAGCCATAATATTTCCCTAACGAAGTTTATATTTTAGAATTATTTAAAAGTGCCCGTGCATCTCCAGTTTGCAATTTTGGAAGAAATGGCAGATTAGAAACATAGATTGGCTTTTCACCCTCCCAAGTAAAAACACTTAATTCAGTTCCAACTGTTGAATATTCATTTCGCACGAGACCTAACGCAATATTTTTTTCTAATCGCGGGGAGTAAGATAGGCTCGTAAGCCTGCCTATTTTCTCCCCTTTGTATAATAAATCCCAAGGTGTCTCATTCGCCTCAATCGGAGGACCTTCAAGTATAAGTCCAACCAAAGTTTTTTCTAGTGGCTGCTTCCTTATTTTTTCAAGTTCAGATCGACCAATAAATGTATTGTCATTTTCAAGCTCTACAAGTCGTCCAAGACCAACTTCATATGGGTTTTCGTCTACTCCCATATCTACCCCCCAGGAAAGGATGCCACTTTCTATTCTTCGGGTTTGATTTACAGCTCCTGGAGCTGCGCCGTAGGGTTTACCGATGTCTATTAATGCATCAAATAAAGCATCACCTTGTTCATAATTTTCCAAGTACAACTCGTAGCCGAATTCACCGCTCCAACCGGTCCGTGAGATTCTTAGATCAGTACCTTGAAAATTTACTGTGCGATGCCAATAATATCTTAAATCTAAAACTTCTTCACCAAACATATCACAAATTACGTTAGGCGATTTAGGCCCCTGAATTTGAACAACAGAAACATTTGCATCAGATATTTTAATATCTTTAAAAGGAGCATGAACCGCGACCCCCTTAGCCCAAAGCTCAAGATCACAATCAGATGTAGATAGCCAAAAGCGATCATTTGACAATTTTAAGATGATGGGATCGCAAACTATTCCGCCTGACTCGTCACTAATTAGCGCATACTTACATTGGTTAACTGAACAGGTAGACATATCTCTCGACGTTAATAACTGAACAAATTCAGCAGCATCGCTACCGGAAATCTCCACTTGACGCTCACCCATTACTGGCCAAATTGCTACATTTTTTGTGACGTTCCAATATTCTTCAGTCGGATTGGAGAAAGTACTCGAAATATAAGTTCTATTGTATACTGAAAATTTTCTGCATCCATGTCTCCAGGCCGCATCAAAAAATGCACCCTTTCGGATACGAGGCTGGATCGCAATTGTAGCACCTTTATGCGGCTTATTTACCATAATTCTATCCAATACAATATCCGACTTTAGTTGAAGCTACACGGTAAAACCCTAATATAAATCGCGAAAGTGAAAAGAACTTTTTATTTATGATTTTTGGCAGTATTAATTCGCGTTTATCCCTTAACATTGATGCTAAAATTTTTGTTATATGATTTGTTTATAAGAAAAAATATATTAAAAACAGATAGAAACGATGGAATTGTTAAAATGAAGATTGGATTCATAGGTACTGGGAAGATAGCATATTCTTGTATAATTGCCTTGGTTGGACGTGGCCACAAGATAACAATTACCGAACGTAATAAGAGTATTTCTACGAGGTTAGCTTCAGAATTTGATGATGTAAAAATTGCATCTCCGCAAGGTGTAATAGATGAGTCGGATGTTATATTTCTTGCAATTATGGAAAACGTAACAGAGGCAATACTGAACTCAATAACCTTTAATAAAAATCAAACTATCATTTCTTTCATTCTTGGTGTTGATTTAAAGAGGTTACAAACGCTGTGTGCACCAGCTCATGATATTGCCATTACAATCCCTTTGCCAATGATAGAGCAGGGTAACTGTCCATTGCCCACATATCCAAGAAACAAAGCACTTTCTCAGTTATTTGGTAAAGAAAATTTTATTATGGAGTTATCGTCTGAGGCAGAATTATTACCATTTTTTGCAGCAACTGCTATTCTTTCAACCTCACTCGCCCAATTGGAAATAGCCAAGAAGTGGCTTCAGAAACATTTGGACTCGTCGGAGGTGGCTGAAAGCTACCTGGTCAATTTGATGGCAGGTACTTACTCTGGGATTAAAAAGGATGGAGTAAATAGAATTGCTGAAGAGTTAAACTCCCTGTCTACTAAAGGAGGTCTGAACTCTCAATTACGAAATCACATGAAAGATGAAGGCGTTGAAGATAGTTTATATAAAGGTCTATCAAGCTTAGGTAGAAGACTTAATTTAAATTAATACTGAAATAACTTATTGAAAATCATATTTTACGTCGCTCCAGTTATTGATCATGAAGATAAAAAGATATTCAAAATCAACATTTCCAGTATTTGTAATGCCATGGCGTTTTTTACCTGGAATATAAACTGTATCCCCAGAGCCTAAATTTTGTGTTTTGTCTCCATCCATAGTTAAAATGCCAGTTCCTTTAGTAACAAAGTATATTTCTTGCGGCGTATGTGTATGGAGAGGTAGGTATTCTCCAATAGGTATTTTACCATAGCCGACACTTACACCCTCACTGCCACAAATCTTATTATCAATTAAGTGCTTCCATTCTGTTTTTGGATTAGCACCTGATGCGACACGGGCTTTCGTTGACTTTTCCCACTTTATATCTGCCAACGACCTATAAAAAATTTCCATTCTGTGTTAACTCTCCAAATAAAATTTTGCATTTTTACTCTACTAAACCTTTGGAATGACAGATAACTGATAAGATTTCCAATCCTACAGTTGCGGCCAAAAATGCGGTCATTCCGGAGATATCGTGAGGCGGAGATACAGTATTAATATCCGCACCAACTAAATTTAAGCCAGTAAGATTTTGCAGGAAATCAAGTCCTTCCCTTGAGGTCGCGCCTCCCCATGTTGGCGTACACACTCCTGGAGCACATGACGGGTCAAAAAAATCCATATCAAAACATAGATATACTGATCGCCCTTTAAGTGACTCTACTATATTTTTTGCTGTATTTCTTAAGCCAGCATTAAATAACTCTGTGCTATCTATTAATCCATACCCAACATCCCGCGTATGATTAAATACACCACTGTCATTAGTAGGGCCACGTGCCCCAACATGTATAGACGATTCAACATCAATAAGAGCCTCTTCTGCTGCTCGTGTAAATGTAGTGGCTACATTAAATCGCATATAGTCTTGATTTCCATCTCCTCTATAAGTGTCTGTATGAGCATCAATATGCACAACAACAAGGTCCGAATGAGCTTTGCTGGCGGCTCTCAGAAGCGGAAGGGTGATATTTCCGTCTCCACCTAAAGCAAGTGGTACTGCCTTACCGCTATAAATTTCTGATGCTGCTTCCTCAATTTCAATAAAACTTTCCTCAATGATGCTTGGTGTTGTATCAGCATCGCCACAATCAACAACTTGCAATAGCTCCAATGGATTAAACGTTGCGTGCGGAGGTTGAAACGGCCGAACAAGTTGTGAGTGTTCCCGAATTGAAGCAGGCCCAGTTCTTGACCCTATCCTTGTGGGGTGTAGACCCCCATCAAACGGCACACCAAGAACAACTGCTTCCGCGGTGCTGAAGTCAGTAGAATATGGTACATTCATAAATGTTTGTGGACCTACAAATGGGCCATTCTTGTGAACTAAAGGTACTCCGAGCTTTGGCATTTTTTATCTCCAATAAATCAGTTATTCCTTAAATTAAAAAATAACCATTTGTTTAATTTCTGCTCAAAATCCGAAAGAACTAGCTATTATGAAGAATTCAGCAAAGTCTTTATTTAACTACTCTGATCTGTCATTAACATAGTCCTTACTGATACTATGTTTAATAATAACAGAGTTAAATTGAAAATTTTAAATACTTTAGGCTGGATTTTATAATGAAACTAAAATTCATTTATGGCGATATACCATTTTGGAGAGCAGAAGTAGGCAGATTAGCACTCTACTTTGGAAATATAGACTTTGAAGATATTCGAATAACGAGAGACGAATTTTCATACCTGAAAGAGCACGGTAAATTACTAGATGGAACGTCTATACCGTTTCATCAGATACCATGTTTGATTGTTGATGATGTTTCAATTGCTCAAACTGGTGCGATTGCCCGGTTTTGCGGTAAACTTAGTGGACTCTATCCTGACAATGACTCACTTGAAGCGGCAAAAATAGATCAGTTCATTGATTTTGTTACAGATCTTAATGTTCTTTTTTCAGGCACAAACAATATTTCCGATCAAACTCAAAAAATTTCTGCGCGCAAGGAGTTGGTCGAAGGTGCCCTTTACAGAAAATTAAAGATGCTCGAAAACTGCCTCTCAGAAAACTTAACGTGGGCAGTCTCGCGCAAGATTAGTATTGCGGATATTGCTATTTGGCGTCTTATAGGTTGGTTTACGGCCGGGGTAATAGATGGATTTCCAAAAGATATGATTGCATCTCTTCCAAAACTTAGGCGACTTTGTGTAGCAGTAGATAAGCATGAGAAGATACAGAGCTGGATCCAAAAAACGTATCCAGCGAATTACCCAAGAGGTAATTATTAAATACTGAAAGAAAATGGTTTTCTATAAATGGATTCTCTATATTTCTGGCCTTTAATGACCCTCGCTGCGATATTTGTCGGTATGGGAAAGGGAGGGCTTCCGGTAGTGGCTGGTTTAGCTGTGCCAAGCCTATCATTAATAATGTCCCCTGTGGCGGCTGCGGGCTTATTATTACCGATATATATAGTATCAGACATTTTTGCGATCAGGGCATATAGACGAGATTATGATTGGCCGGTGCTAAAAATAAGTTTAATTGGAATGACAATTGGCGTTTTGGTTGGAGGACTTACAGCCCATCTTGTTTTAGAATGGGTAGTCACACTCATGATCGGCCTCATGGGTTTAATGTTTTCATTAAAGCAGATTTTTAAGCAGATAAATTTTGCTAAACCTGGCAAAGTTTTTAATTCAAAAGTAGGCATTATTTGGTGCACAATTGCGGGATTTACCAGCTTTATAAGTCATAATGGCGGTCCGCCTTGGCAAATATTTACATTACCGCTTGGTTTATCAAAATCAGTTTTTGTGGGTACTTCTGTGTTAGCATTTAGCTATTGTAATTTAATTAAAGCTATCCCTTACTTTATTTTAAATCAAATGACATTAGTAACTCTCAAAGTTTCACTGTACCTTATGCTTCCAGCAGCAATTGCAGTATTTATCGGAGTAAAAATAATTAAAATTATACCAGAAAACGTCTTTTTTAAGATTGTGACATGGGCACTATTACTAATATCGTTAAAGTTAGTTTTTGACGGATTAAAAATTCACTTCTAATTTTGATTTCACAATTATTTCAATAAATATTTTTGAATTTTGAAAAAATATTTAAAATGCAGACCAAACCGTGCTACGCTATCTTTATGATACATAGGGACAGTATTCATGAACAAACAACGTAATATTTTATTTAGGAAGTTATCACTTAGAACTTTGCCAAATTTTTTATTTGGCTCAGTTCGGTTATTAAGTAAAAATCTGAAATCAGAAAAAAAAGTAAAAAATCTTTCTCTTTGGGCTTTCATTTTACTCGCGGGACCTGCTTGTTTAATTTACATGGTCCAGGACTAGAATTTAGTTTTACTTAAATACTTAATTGATGATTAATTTCGCTTAGTTTGGTCTTGTAACCAATCTAAAAATATTCCGACGTAATGCTCTCGGCTTATTTCATTTAACGTTTCGTGCCTGCATCCTCTAATAGTTTCATGAGAAAAATTAACATGACCCATTCGTTTCAGCCTAGCGGCAAGTTTACGCATATCTTTACCGTAGTTAGTGCAAGGATCCTGTTCGCCGCCCACTAGACAAATTGGAAAGTTAGACGGGATCATTGAAAGGTTTCGACTCGAATAAAACACCGCCTCCGCAACTTCTAGCCAAGATTGAAGAGAGATATCAAATCCGCATAATTTATCTTGGATGTACTTATCAACTTGAAAAGCATCGTTCGAAAGCCAGTCAAAATTTGTACGCTTATTAGATATTTTGTTGCCCCAAGTATCAAACGTTAATTTCCGAGCAAAATAGCTTTTCGCCCTGGGAGGTCGGAACTTTCGTTCGATTGAGAGAATGATTTTTCCAACTACAGCCAAGATATTTGTTTCTATTCCACTATTCCAACATGCGATACCATTAATCCTATGGTACATGCTCGTTGCGTATCTCAGCAAAAGAATAGAACCAAGTGAGTGTCCAAAACAAAAAATTGGTATATCTGGATGATTCTTTTTTATTAAATGGATGGAGAAATCTAAGTCATGCAGTATTTTATCTAACCCATGTTTATCAGAAAAGTGCCCCTTAAATGAATCGGATGCAAAAGTATAACCATGTCCCCGGATATCATGAGCATAGACGGCATAACCTGCTTCCATTAAGGTTTGCATGAACCATTCATACCGTCCAGCATGTTCGGCAATGCCGTGGCTAATATGAATTATTGCCTTTGGTGCAGATTTAGGCACATTTCTGTAAATACTTAATTTAGCACCAGAGTAAGAATTTTCTTCGAACCTTTCCATACACTCTTTAAACATAAAGCAAATGGCAGCGCCATATGCATTTAAGTTGCAAAAAGGTTTTAAGAATAATTAAACAGTTAATAACTCCGGATTTGTCTTTTCACTGGGTGATAGGTGCTTTTTGAAATTTTCTTCAAAAAGCTTAACAAGTTTTTCCGCTGCTTGATCATACTCAAGTGAATTTTCCCAATTCTCCCGTGGGTTCAACAAGGAGCGCTCTACACCATCAATGAATACAGGAACCAAAAATTTAAAATTGTCATCTTTGCGGAACTCGGCGTCATCAAGTTTACCGGTCAATAATGCATCCAAAATTGCTCTTGTAGCTTTTATGGGCATTCGGGTGCCAATTCCATACGAGCCACCTGTCCATCCAGTGTTGATAAGCCAACAGCTAGTGCCATTCGCAATTATCTTTTGTTTCAGAATTGACCCATAGACCTCTGGCTTCAACGGTAGAAAGGGAGCACCAAAACAAGATGAAAATGTTGGCTCTGGAACTTTCACCCCGCGTTCTGTGCCAACTGCTTTCGATGTAAAGCCCGATAAGAAGTGATATATTGTCTGCTCCGGCGAAAGACGGGCTACCGGAGGTAGCACACCAAAGGCATCGCAAGTAAGCATGATTAAATGCTTAGGATGCATTCCTAAACCATCCTCAGCGGATTTTGAGATATATCGCATAGGATAAGCTGCACGCATATTAACAGTAAGTTTACTGTCGAAAAAATCTAATTCTTTAGTTTGCTCATCGTAAACCATGTTCTCAATCACTGTTGAAAACTTGGTAGTGGTAGCAAGAATTTCCGGCTCGGTTTGCTCGGTCAATCCTAATGTTTTTGCGTAGCAACCGCCTTCGAAATTAAAAATTCCACTTTCAGACCATCCGTGCTCATCGTCACCTATGAGCACTCGTTTACCATCGGTTGATAATGTCGTTTTTCCTGTACCTGAAAGGCCAAAAAATATCGCTGAATCGGAGAATTGATCGGATACTCTATTGGCTGCACAATGCATTGGCAAAATGCCTTTTTTGGGTAAGAGATAATTTAATATAGTAAAGACTGCTTTTTTGTTTTCCCCAGCGTATTCCGTGCCCCCAATAAGCACTAGTTTTTCCTCTATGTTTATTGCAATTACGGTTTCGGTCCTACAACCGTGTTTTTTGGGAATTGCCTGGAAACTTGGAATATTTATAATTGTGAAATCACTCACAAAGTTTTCTAGCTTTGGCACCTCTGGCTTAATCAATAGGTGTCTTATAAATAAATTATGCCAAACTAGTTCCGAAATTACTCGAACGTTTATTCTATTTTTAGGATCTGCACCTGCATATAAATCCTGTATAAATAAGTCTTTATCGGCAATAAACGCCAACATATCTCTATACAGGTTTACAAAAAACTCTGCTTCCATTTTAGAATTATTTTCCCACCAAATCTCGCTTTCATTGGACTTTGAAAGAACTATGTACTTATCCCTGGGGGATCTTCCTGTGAACTTGCCAGTTGTTACGAGTAGTGTTCCTCCTAAGCCTTCTGAACCCTCTGAGCGTTCCAGTGACGCGTCGAGAAGCTCCCTCTCGTTCAAATTGTAAAATGCCCGTCGGTATTCTTTTATGCCTTGATGGTCTAGGCTAAAATTGGGGTTATACAAACCAATCGCTTTATTCATTTTTTGCCCCATACGCATCGCTATATTTGGTCTTTAACGCAAGAAATTTAATATGAAAACAGCTAGATTTAATTGTTAGCGCAAACTTTAAAATGTTTGCGCAACCATTTAAAAATTAGATAAATTTTATGCTAAGGGATGAACTCAAATAAACTTTTTATGCAAATTATCTCTTACTAAAGATAATTTTCATGTGCCGTTTATATAATTATGTTGGTGGACTCTGAACTTTTTTTTCAAGCAATTATTAAGCCTGTCCTATTGAGGTTTTCAAACGATCCTTACAGTCTCTCGTGTAAAGAGCTTGAATTACTAAAATGGTATTCAAAAACTTTTGTGCAACGTATAGAATTAGAGCTATCAAGATTAGATGAAATTATTTATTGTAATATTGAGAGCAAAATCTCGAGTTTGATTGATTTATCAGATGAAAAGTAGAAAAGTTAGATTACTGATTGCCTTTGGGCATAGGTCAACAATATTTTTATATTTGGGTTAGCGACTTAATGGCTTTAATTCGTTAATGCCGTTATGCCATTTCTAATATCATCAATAGAGGTGGTTGAGCCGCCACAAACAATTACCAAAATTTTATTGAAGTTCCGTAGATCCTGCATCTTGTTGTAAACTGGTGATAAAGCTGCCCCACATGCCGGTTCAACTAAAATTTTATGGTCCGAAAGAAATCTTTCACACGCCGTCAAAGTATCTAAGTCAGAGACCAAAGTACTGGTAATTTTATGATCTTTAGCGAGTTGGAATGCACCTTCGCTTACTTTTTTCGCACCTAACGATGTCGCTAAACTGGTAATCTTTTTTAATTCTACGATTTTTCCATTTTTTAATGACCGGTTCAGCGATGCTGCTCCTGCAGTTTCTACTGTCATAATAGGAATATCTTCCCAATTATTTTTCATTAAACCCTGAATAACGCCAGCTAACAGACCACCACCACCTACAGACAAAATTATCAGATCCGGTTTAAATTCTGTGGTATGGATTTCATCAATCATACTCGAATGCCCTAGCCACAATAGCTCATCGTCAAAAGGGTGAATAAATGCAGTTTCATCTGTCATAATAGACTGAGCTAATATGTTAGCCTCCAACCAAGAGGTACCATGTATAATGACTTCAGCATTATCTTCTTCAAGTAATCCAATAGATCTAGGAGTTGTTGTTTCGGGGACGACAACCTTAACCGGAATGCCAAGTTTTTTTCCTGCATAGGCCACCGCCATTCCGGCATTTCCTCCCGAAGAAGATAAAAATGCTTTAGCTCCTCTTCCAGCATGGTGTTCGCAAGCGTAACCAATACCTCTGATCTTGAAAGATCCTGATGGCTGGAGTGCATCTAACTTAAGCCTGATATCTTTGTTCACTAAATCGCTTAAAATATCAGATCTCACGAGCGGTGTTTCAATATGTAATGTCATTAAATTATGTCTTTACTGTACAAATTCAAAATTAGGTATAACTTGACTTAAGTTATATTATTTATCTCTGTGTAACATAAACAATGAAATAATCTATTGCGGATCATTTAATGCCTATTAAGAACCGATTTGCCGATCTACAAAATGAGATGGTCAGCTGGAGACACGATTTTCATGAATATCCAGAGTTACAGTTTGATCTACCGCGGACTACAAAAAAAATTACTGAACTTTTGAAAGGATTTGGAGTCGATTCAATTAAAAGTGAAGTGGGTAAAAGCGGTATTGTAGCAGAGATACATGGACAGAAAATTGACTCTGGTAAAGCCATTGGATTTCGGGCAGATATGGACGCTTTACCTGTCTCAGAAATGAATAATTTCTCTCATAAATCGAAAATTGAGAACAAGATGCATGCTTGTGGGCATGATGGTCATACAACTATTCTTTTGGGAGCTGCAAAGTATCTTTGTGAGACCCGTAATTTCAACGGAAAAGTAGTTTTAGTATTTCAACCGGCAGAGGAGGGCGGTGGTGGAGCCAAAGCAATGGTTGATGATAATCTCATTTCGAATTGGGATATTAGCGAAATTTACGGCCTTCATAATCTACCTAACTTACCTGTGGGAGAATTTGCTATTAAGCCGGGTCCCCTAATGGCCGCTTCAGATTTTTTTGAAATTGTAGTAGCGGGTAAGGGCGGGCATGCGGCGCTTCCCCACTTTTCAAACGATACTACCTTGGCTAGTTCTGCAATTGTTTTAGCTTTGCAACAAATAGTCTCCAGGCGAGTATCGGCACTTCAATCAGTAGTTTTGTCGGTTACTGGTTTAAGTACTGACACGATGGCGCACAATGTTACTCCAGACACCGTAAGAATTACTGGAACTACAAGGTTTCTAAATGAAAACGAAAGGCAAAAAATGCCTGAACGAATTAAAAAAACGGCGGAATCTACTGCAGAAGCATACGGGTGCTCTGCACATATACAGTATGGGTTTGGTGTCGGTGTAACTGATAACTATGTTAAAAATACTCAGTTTGCCATTGCTGCAGCTGAAGAAGTTGTAGGGACTAGTAATATTAAAACTGACATTGAGCCAATAATGGCTGGTGAGGATTTTTCTGAAATGCTAACTAAATGTCCTGGCGCTTTTATCTTTTTAGGTAATGGGCAGTCGGCGAGTTGGCATAACCCCTCATATGATTTTAACAATGAGGCATTGCCGTTTGGTTGCAGTTGGTTTGCTAACTTAGCTGAACAACGTCTTCCTTTAAATTAATTTAATTTCGTTTACTCACATTATTGTAAGAGCCCCATCTATAAGAGAGACTCTTTTTATTAACCCATTGTTGTTTAATCTAGTAGCCGACTGAATATAAAAACGATCCTCAAGCTTATTGAATTTATCGTTGCTTAAAACCGTTATTTTATTTCTATCTGCATACTTAATTAATAACCCATCCGCCTTGTGGCCTTTTTTTGAAACGGTAACATTGTGGCGACTTCTGTTTAATACTCTACAAATCGTCATGGGAACAGTTTCTCCATCGAGTATTAAGTTTTGCTCCCGCAACAACCGAATAATGCTGTGATCAAAAAATAGGTGAGTTTTAAATCCATCTTGCTCTAATTCATTGATAAAATTTACAAAAATATCTAAGTCCCAATTAGCAGTGCCAATTAAATTATTTGCGTCTAAAACCAGATCAAATTCATCTTTATTTACGCGGGATTCAGTAAGCTTTAGACCTTTTTTTATTCTCAGGTACCCAGCAATTAGCAAACTCGCAGTAAATCCATAAATCACGAGCGTTACTATACTTTCTCTATCAAAGATATATAGATATAGCAAAGCCAATGCTAACGAAATCCAAAGAATAAGACCGCGAAAGTATAGCCCTATAAAAAGAATGATTAGTGCTACCAGCATTGGTATATCGCTCGTCGAGCTAGGATCAACACCCATAAATGAACCTAGTTATTTTTTTTAATGCAACGGTGCCGTCATAAGATCTATCTAATGATTTAGATAATAAACCATTTACCAAAAAAAACCCGCTTATTTTAAATTTTGTACTCATTAATTTTTATTGTAAGTCGGACTTGCAACAACGCCCTTATCAAACAAATTTGATATCTCAATATCAGATAGATGCAATATATCTCCCAATATTTCTTCAGTATGTTCACCAAGGGCAGGAGCTCCTTTTGCTTCAGTATTATCTACTTTCGAAAAATTAGCTGGATGCCTCGGAACTAAAAACTCACCAGCTTCGGGCTGCTTTATTTTTTTAAAGAGGGGATTGTCCTCACTCAAATCTGGATCAAATTCCAGAGCTTCTTTTACCGAGCGAAAAACCGACCAAGTGAGGCCCGTATTATCAAAATCGCGAGCAAAGTCTTCCACCGCTCTGGTTTTAAACCATGGTTCTAATATTGCTGTAATTTCATGACGCCACTTCCACCTAATAGCTTCATGATTTAGATTGATATTTTTTTCGTTTTCCAAATTCTTAAATTGCTCTGTGGTATCAGTCGCTTTTAAAATTCCTGACCATTGTCTGCTTGTTAAACCAATTATCATCACTCTATTACCATCTGCGCATAAAAAATCCTTACCATAAGCTCCATAAAGAGCATTACCAGCTTTTGACCTGTCATCAGAATTTAAAGTTGAATCAGCGATCATTCCGAGGTGGCCAATAGCCGCTGCCGCGACATCTTTCAAAGCTATCTCAACATCTTGACCAACCCCATGTCTTAACCGATAGCGTTCAGCAGCTAGTAAAGATGAAACACACATATTACCTGCAATCATATCCCAGGCTGGGATTGCATTCGCCACTGGTTCAGTGCTTCCCTCATGACCCGTAATCTCAGGGATCCCTAATGCTGGATTAACTGTGTAATCAACTTGTGGTCTTCCTTGCCTATCGCCCTTTAAAGTGACAATTATTATGTCGCTTCTCAATTCAGATAAAGTTTCATAATCCAACCAGCCTTTAACCTTTAAATTAGTTAAAAATAGGCCAGCGTCTTTCCCAGGAGCGGTAATTAAGTTAGTGATTAAATCCTTTCCCTCCGGGTTTTTCATGTCGACTGCAATAGATTTCTTACCCTTATTCATACCAGACCAAAATAAACTACTACCACTTGGCGAGTACGGCATGCGTCGAGCATCGAGACCTCCTTCGAGCCTGTCAAACCGTATAACCTCCGCACCCATTTGCGAAAGTGTCATACCGGCCATCGGTACTGCGACAAAAGCAGAGCTTTCGATCACCCGCAAACCAGATAGGATATTATTCACTGTCTTCCTCCCATAAGGCTGTTGCCTCCATACACTGGTGGTCATCAGCCGCTGTATACAAACTAAGACCACTTTTATTTGCCTTCGCAACTAGTTCCATTGAATTATTCGCAAATGCTGGGTGTACCCCTCGAAATGAAAACTTACTTGGGGCAGAATTCTTTAAACTAGTTGCGTATTGCATTAGAAATAGTGCCTGTAGAGGCCCATGCACAATTAAATGAGGATATTTTTCAACTTCTTGAGCATATTTTAAATCATAGTGAATTCTATGAGCATTATATGTTAATGCTGAAAATCTGAAGAGAAGTGGGTTTGATATGGAAATATTTTCTTTTGGGTAATCAGGTTGGGGAAGTTCTCTTTTTTTGGGGGGATTGAATGAATCAGAAGCTTCCAAATAAACAATATTTTGTGTTTCTGTTATTGCTAAATTATTGAAAGTTTTCAACTTGTGTTCATAAGAAATAAACACCATTTCGCCTGATTGAGATTTCTTTTCTTTAATATCAACGAGTGTTGTTTCTTTTATTATCTCTTCTCCAATTTTTAAATCAGAGTGAAAATTTAATGAGCCACTTGCCCACATTCGGCGTGTCAAATTTTTTGGTGGAATATATCCAACGTGCTTTGGGTGGCCATCTTCTCCCAGTTGACTTAAGTGTGTGGGAGAGGGAAATGCAAACCAATGCCATAAAGCCGGTAGTGCACCATGTTCTTTCAGCTGCCCATCAGATTCCTTTCCAACAGTTGAATTTATAAGCTCAGCAGTTATTAAATCAATTTTGCCTGACGTAGTGTTTGTAGTTCCTATCCAAGCCGCGATGTCCGAATTCCCCAATTATTTGCTCCATTATTTTAAGCATACAAAAACCCAATTAAATTATACTGCGAGTTTATCAAGCCAGAATTAAGATGAATTGCTTTAAATAAAAAAATAACGTTGATTTAATTTAAGCGATTACTACCTATCAAGCTCTGAACTTCTGGCTTCCGAAATTATATTCGTATAATTTGAAATAAAAATTAATAAAGCTCCAATTATTAAAGTTAGCTCTATCGGTTCGTTATAGAGTAGAAAACCCAATAATGCGATTATAGGTAACCGGACAAATTCAAGTGGTGAAACGACGGCCGCAGGTATTAATGTTAAAGCAGTAGTTAAACAGTAATGAGCTAGGAGGCCTGAAATACCAATTACAGCAACTAAAGGAATTTCCGATAGTGAAAATACAGTAATTTTTCCGTCATAAACGCTACAAATAAAGCCAAAAACTGTTTGAATTACAGTCATAAATAAAAGAATGTGAATCGTAGACTCCGATTTGGTTAAGTGCTTTGTAAATAAAACTGAACCAGCAAATCCAATTGCAGAGAGCCCTGCAGCAACAATTCCAAAACTTAAATCTTTTGACCAAGGTGCAGTAATTATAAGAACCCCGGAGAAACCAACAATTCCCGTAATTAAACGCAATTTGGAAAGAGTTTCCCCAAGAAATATGGGAGATAGAAGTATTACCCACAGAGGAAATGTAAATTCTAAAGCAATAACTTGAGCTAAGGGAGCCACAGTAATGGCGAAAAACCATAAGTTCTGTCCCGTAAAATGGGCAATATTTCTTCCCAAATGAAATGAAAGATTTGTGAATTTTATGCCATTTAAGCTTTTATAGTATAGTCCTATTACAACTATTATTAACAATCCAATAATACTTCGGTACATCATAATTTCGAAGGTTGGTATGGTTTTACCTAATTCTCTGCCGGCGATAGCCATCGCAGAAAATGAAGCAATTGCACCTATCATATATAATGCCGCTTTTACTGCAGGACCAGGCAAGAATTAATACTCTATATTACGCTACTGATAATCAAATAATTTTAATTATTTATTGTCCATATATAAATTGATTTTATTTAGTTTTTGCTTAAAAGTGATGACTTAGATGCAGTAATCTTTTCAACTTTTTAAAAATAGAAGATTTTGTAAACGAGTGTAAAATTCATACGAAGGATTTAATTTATAATTAATGGATAGGTAAAAATTATGCAGTATCACACGCCATCAAGCTTTAGTGAGGCGGTAACTATTTCGAATTCAGCTGATGGACTAGTTAAATACCTAGCAGGCGGTACAGATGTCCTTGTGCAGCTGAAAATTGGTAATAATTCTCCAGACCATTTAATTGATATCAAAAAAATACCTGGTGTAAAAGAAATTGCATTGCGTGAAGACGGAGGATGGACAATAGGCGCAGCAGTTTCTGGCGTACAACTTACTAATCATAAAAAGTTATCAAGGGAGTGGCCTGGTTTAGTAGAAGGAATGGAGCTTGTAGGTTCTGCCCAGATCCAAAGCAGAGCTACGTTGGTAGGTAACTTGTGCAATGGTTCTCCTGCGGCCGATAGCGTTCCGGGTATGATAGCTGCTGGAGCAACTGTCTCAGTCGTAAGTTCTTCTGGCACAACGGAAGTTCTAGTTGAGGATATACCGGTTGGCCCGGGCTTAACAAATCTTGGAACTGGAGAAATAATAACGGCTGTTAATCTCCCTAAGCGAAACAAGCATGAAGGAGATGCGTATCTAAGATTCATACCAAGAACTGAGATGGATATAGCTGTAGTGGGTTGCGCAGTTAACCTATCTTTAGAAAATGAAGTAATTAGGTCTGCAAAGGTTGTTTTGGGCGCCGTAGGCCCGAAAGTTGAAGTAGCCACTCCTGCTGCAGAATGCCTGCTTGGTGAAAATTTAGACGAAAATATATTATCCATATTTTCTGATAAATGCAGTGAACTTGCAAAGCCAATATCGGATAAAAGGGGCTCGGAGGAGTTTCGAAAAGAGGTAATCGGAGTTATCGCAAAACGCGCTGCAAAAAAAGCTTACGACAGAGCGCTAGGAAATAAATAATATGAATAAAATTCACGTGAAGACAAATATAAATGGTGATCAAGTGGAATTTCTGGCTGATTCCAGAGAAACTTTACTGGACTGCCTGCGGGATCATGTTGGATTAACCGGTTCAAAAGAAGGATGTGGAACTGGTGATTGTGGAGCCTGTTCCTGTATTTTTGACGGTGAGCTCGTTAGCTCTTGTTTGGTCCTTGGTGTGGAAGCTGAGGGTAAATCGATAGAGACTATAGAGGGTATGGCTGGACAGGAAGACCTTCACCCGCTTCAGAAAAAATTTATTGAGATGGCCGCACTACAATGTGGCTTTTGCACGCCTGGCATATTAGTAGCTGCAAAAGCTCTACTTGAGAAAAATAACAATCCAACGGAAACCGAAGTTAGATATTGGCTGGCCGGTAATTTATGCCGTTGTACTGGATACGATAAAATAATTAAGGCTGTTATGGAAACGGCGAAAGACATTCGGGAGACAGCTTAATGGCTAAAGACGATATCACGAAAAGTTTTAAATTTATTGGAACCCGACCTAATCGTCCCGACGGGTTTGAAAAGGTCACCGGTAGAGCAAAATACGGTGCAGACATTTCAGCAGTCGGTATGCTTCACGGAGCAGTACTTCGATCACCATATGCCCATGCCAGAATAAAGAGCATTAATTTTGAAAAAGCTGCAAAACTTGATGGCGTAAAAGCTATTATTACACGAGATGACTTTCCAAAAGACAGGGAGGGAGAACCTCTAAAACTTTTAGAAAATACAATCGCAGGAGAGATTGCTTATTATGATGGGCACGCAATAGCAGCAGTCGCTGCGACATCAGTATTTACAGCAAAGGAAGCCCTAAAAGAGATAGAGGTAGAATACGAAGTTTTACCGCATGTAATAGATGTGGATGAAGCTATGAAACCCGATGCTCCAATAGTTCGCAAAAATGCTGGAGATTTTTCCGTACCAGAGGGAAGCTCTCCGAATGTAGCAAGCTACATTGAGTTTGGCCGAGGAGATATAACTAACGGGTTTGATAAGGCAGATATCGTCAAGTCAGGTCTGTTCAAAACAGAAGCAGCCCACCAGGGTTATATTGAGCCACATGCTTGTATGGCTCAGTTAGACCACAACGGGCAGGGGGAGATGTGGGTTTGTACTCAGGGTCACTGGTATATTCGCCAGATGTGCTCAGAAGTACTGGATCTCGAGGCTAGTAAATTATGCGTAACTCCGTCTGAAATAGGTGGTGGATTTGGCGGGAAAACAACGATCTTTATTGAGCCATTAGCTTTAGCATTGAGTAAGAAATCTGGTGGGCGTCCTGTAAAAATAGTTATGAGCCGTTCTGAGGTTTTGCGTGCGACTGGACCAACTGCGTCGGCATCAATGGATGTGAAAATAGGTATGACAAAAGATGGATATTTAACTGCAGGTTGTGTTGAGTTCAGAATGCAGGGCGGTGCTTTCGGCGGTTCGCCAGTAAGTGAGGCGCTTCAATGTGCATTTGCATCTTACAACATGGAAGCAGTACATCATATTGGTTTTGATGTCTTAGCCAATCGGCCAAGGGCCGCTGCCTACCGTGCCCCAGGATCACCGATGGCGGCGTTTGCAGTTGAAAGTTTAATAGATGAAATGTGTACGGACTTAGACCTCGACCCAATTGATGTCAGATTAATGAATGCTGTAGCTGAAGGTAGCAAGTCAAGTTATGGGCCAAAGTTTAAAAAGATTGGTTTGATTGAAACACTAGAGGCTACTAAAGAGCACCCGAATTATTCTATCGAACTGGGGGCTAATCAAGGTAGGGGTGTCGCTGCTGGATATTGGATGAACCATGGAGGAGAGACCTCTGTTTCCGTTTCTTTAGCTGAGGATGGTAGCGTCAATGTCTCTGTGGGTACTCCAGATATAGGTGGGAGCAGGGCATCAATAGCTCTAATGACGGCAGAAACTTATGGAATTCCGTATGATAGTGTTCGGGTAAATATATTAGAGACTGGTGCTCTTGGGTTTAATGAGCCAACTCATGGAAGTAGGGCTACGCTTGCTTCTGGTAAGGCTGTTTACGAAGCAGCTAATCAAACAATTGCTGAAATGTGCAGGCGTGTAGCAAAAAAGTGGCAAATTGATCCAGACGCTGTTTATTGGGAAAACGGATATGCGAAACCAGCAGGACCGAATGCGGGAGATTTTACACCTATTTCAATAAAACAAATCGCTTCCGAAATGGATCAAACCGGGGGACCAATAGCAGGGCATCATGAATCATCAATTCGCGGGGTTGGTCACAGCTTTGGTGTTCATATTGCTGACGTTGAAGTTGATCCTGAAACCGGAAGAGTTACTGTGCTAAGATATCTTGTGGCGCAGGATGCTGGACGGGCAGTGCACCCGTCGTATGTAGAAGGTCAATTTCAAGGTGGCGCTGTTCAGGGAATAGGGTGGGCACTGAATGAAGAGTATGTATACGGGGAGGATGGGTGCCTACAGAATGCAGCCTTTCTTGATTACAGAATACCTGTTGCTAGTGATTTACCTAATATTGATACAATTATCGTTGAAGTCCCCAATCCGGATCATCCATTTGGAGTGCGTGGTGTTGGTGAGACCGGCATCGCTCCACCATTGCCAGCACTTGCGAATGCTGTAGCAGCAGCAACTAAAGTAAGGTTACGATCATTACCGATGTCTCCAACAAAAGTATTGAAAGCCTTAAAGACTGGTAATGATGGCTGTTAATGTTTACCTCTGGGCAAGCCTCAAAAAATTTACAAATGATAAAGATATATTGACGATTGAGGCAACAACCATCGGTGAACTAGTTAGTGTTTTGAGGAGAGACTTTCCAGGTTTAAAGCCATTCTTGGATAGTGGTATTTCCTTTGCTATAAATGGAGAGCTATCAAATCCCAATTCAAATGAATCTATACCAGATGAATCAGAAATTTATATTATGCAAAAACTCAAGGGCGGTTAAACCACTTTTGTTAGCCTAGACCGTTTTATTTATTATTTAAGATTTTTATTACTATAAAATGAGTAACTTTTCCAAAATACGTAACTCCGCTAAGCTAAGCATTGCTCCTATGATGGATTGGACGGATCGGCACTGTCGTTATTTTCATCGCACATTTTCTAAAAATATCCTGCTATATACTGAAATGGTTACTTCTCCTGCTTTGGTAAAGGGCAATGCAACATATCTATTAGAGTTTGACAAATCAGAACATCCTCTGGCTTTACAACTTGGTGGTTCAGATCCAGCTGAACTAGCAAGAGCTGCAGTTATGGGAGCTTCATTTGGTTACGATGAAATTAATCTAAACGTTGGCTGTCCGTCAGATAGAGTGCAGTCGGGTATTTTTGGTGCGATTTTAATGAAAACTCCAGAAATTGTTGCTCAATGTTGCAAGGAAATGATTGATGCTGTTGACATAGAAGTTACTGTCAAATGTAGGATTGGGGTTGACCACCAGGATCCCAATAAAACATTACCAAAATTCCTTGAGTGCATCTCCAAAGTTGGTGTTAAGAGGGTTATAATTCATGCAAGAAAAGCTATCCTATCGGGATTAAGTCCAAAACAAAATCGCAATGTTCCACCTTTAAATTATGAACTGGTTTATAAGATGAAGGAACAATTCCCAAATTTGCATATTTCTTTAAACGGCGGCATTCAATCATTACACCAAGCGCAGTTACACCTCGAAAATGGGATTGATGGTATAATGATGGGTAGAGCGGCGTATCAAAAACCTGGTGAGGTTTTACTAGACGTAAATAGGCTCATTTATAACCTACCTAATCGAGAAGTTAGTGAAAAAGAAATAGTTAGACAGATGATCCCCTATATAGAAAATCAATATAAAAATGGGAATAAAGTTAGTAAAATAACAAGGCATATGCTTGGTTTGTTTTCAGGTCGACCAGGTGCAAAAGGTTGGCGCAAGGTATTATCAGAAAATGCACACAGTTCTGGTCCAGAAATAGTATTACAGGCATTGAGTGAAGTTGAATAAATTTTAAAAATATTTTTAAGGATATGAGAGGATGAATTTTATCACATTTTTAGGAATTGGTAAAATGGGTCTCCCGATGGCCAATAATCTAGCTAACGCCGGTTACAAGGTCACTTGTTGGAACAGAACGCCGGCAAAACTTAAGAATCTGCCTCCTGTACTAGCGGGAAATAGCGATCTAAACACGGCGATTTCTGGCGCAGATATTGTTATTTCTATGCTTAGCGATGGGTCAGCTACCAAAGAAGTCATTAGTAAGCTTAGCGATACGTCATTGTCTTCGGTTAAAACATGGATCGAAATGGCTTCAGTGTTGCCGCAAGAAGCAATTGATCAGGCCTCTTATTTAAAAAAAAATAGTATTGAATACCTCGACTCTCCTGTTTCAGGTGGAACGGTTGCTGCTAAAAACGGAAATTTAGCAATTATGGTGGGAGGCGAGTTAAACATATTTCATAAGACCAAGGAGATTTTTTATCCATTGGGTAGACCAGTTCTAGTTGGCCCAATCGGAACAGGCCAGTTAGCAAAATTAGCTAATCAAGCTATTGTGGGCATCACCATCGGTGCCGTTGCGGAGGCAGTGCTTTTGTTAGAAAGAGGGGGAGCAGACGTAGACGCAGTTAGAGATGCGCTCTCTGGAGGGTTTGCTGATAGCACGATCCTACAACAACATGGCGCGAGAATGTCAAAACGTAATTTTGAGCCTGGCGGCAGTGTAAAGACGCAATTAAAGGATCTCAAGAATATTCAAAAAGTAGCAAAAATGTTAGATCTAGATTTACCCATGCTAAATGATGTTACAAAGCGCTATTTGACACTAGCTGATAATTCGCAAAATTTAGAGAAAGATCACTCTGCACTTTTTATAGAATTATTGAAGCGCAATAAAATTAAAGATTGAATCTAGCCTACAAAAGCCTTTTCAACGACATATTGCGCTGGTTCAGAATTGGCGCCCTCTTTAAATCCAAGGTCGTCTAAGATACTTTTTATTTCTAAATTTAGTCCAATTGAACCGCAAACCATTGCTCTGTCACTCAGTGGAGAAAAATCATTTATATTCAGATCGTTGAACAATTTATTATTTTTTAATTTTTCGGTGATACGTCCCATACAAGAAGAGTTTTCCCGCGTAGTAGTGGGATAGTAATTTAATTTCTTTATGTTATTTTTTCCTAATAATTCTATCATCAATTCATCTTTGCTAAGACCTTCTACCAACAGACGGCCGTACTCTAACTCTGCTAATTCTCTACATGTATGCGTTAAAATAACCTGATCATAGTCTTCAAAGGTCTGAGGATCACGAATTAAAGAAGCGAAAGGAGCAATGCCTGTACCTGTCGCAAATAACCATAGTCTGCGACCAGGTAACAGTGCGTCATGCACTAAAGTACCAACCGGTTTGGGTCTCAAAATAATTTGGTCATTAACTTTTAAATGCTGAAGGCGTGAGGTCAGAGGGCCATCCTGAACTTTTATTGAGTAAAACTCCAATTCATCATCCCATGACGGTGATGCTATAGAATACGCTCTAAGCAGAGGCTTACCATCATCTTTAAGAAGCCCGATCATTACAAATTCTCCGGATCGAAATCTTAAAGATTTTGGCCTAGTAACTCGAAAAGAAAACAACCTATCTGTCCAGTGCTTCACTGAGGTTACCGTCTGAGCATCCGGCATGACAGGAATTTGAGATTTAGACTGAGTATTCAAAATATTTCACGCCTTACTAACTAAATTATTTAGAATTCTTATAAGGTGGGTATACCAAACCTGCAGATATTACTAGTTTTGCCGCATCTTCTATGGACATATCTAGTTCAATAACATCGCTCCTAGGAAAAAATAACATAAATCCGGAAGTGGGGTTTGGTGTCGTTGGCACAAAAACTGATAATAAATCGTCACTTTTAGTTTTGACTTTATGTTTAACTTCACCTTTTGCATCAGTGGAAATAAATCCAATAGCCCAAATGCCTTTTCTTGGATACTCAATCAAACAAGCCTTTTCAAACGAGCGGTCCGATTGTGCAAAAACAGTTTCGGCAATCTGTTTAACACCAGAATATATTGATCTTACCACAGGCATCCTGCGAACGAGGTTTTCACCAATGCGAATTAAAGATCTGCCAAGAAATCCCTTAGCAATCCAGCCAACAAAGGTGGTGAAGAGTAGGAAAACAACTACGCCTAAACCTCTTATATTGATGGCTACATCTTGACCAAATATCGTATTTAAAATGTTATCTGGATGGTATGGGCTTGGGATAAATGGCAATACGAAGCCATCTATCCACCCTATAACGCTCCAAATAAGCCAAATTGTTAATGCAACCGGAGCAATGACTACCAGACCAGTAAGAAAAGAATTCCGAAGCCCAGCCAGAAGACCTGATTGAGGTTTAATTAAATTTTCTGGATCTTCAAATTGCTTATCTGACATGCAAGAACACTAATAAAATGAATAAGTTACGTAAAGGGAAATTTCAAATCTTTTTGGCCTCTTCAATTAAACACGAAGCAATTTTACAGGCAAGATCTGCATTATTTTTAACTAACTCTATGTTAGCTTTTAGTGACTCGCCTTTGGTTAAGTTATAAATTTTATCAAGTAGGAATGGTGTCAAATTTTTATCAGAAACCATTTCTTTTTTTGCTTCTAAATTAGCTTTTTTGATAATGGGCAATATTTCCTGAAATGAAATTTCGGCATTACGCGGTATTGGGTTTGCTACAAGCTGCCCACCAGGGATTTCTAATGCTTCTCTAATTAAGTGTGATCTTGCAATTTCTTGAGCACTATTCATTCTGATTGGTGATTTTAGTCCACTAGATCGCGACCAAAAAGCAGGCAACTCGTCTTGATCGTAAGTAATCACTGGAACCCCGAGAGTTTCAAGCACCTCTAATGTCTTCGACAAATCCAGAATTGCTTTAGGGCCTGCTGATATAACAGTAACTGGAGTTTGAGCCAGTTCTTGCAAATCTGCGGAAATATCAAAAGTCTTTTCTGCATCAAGATGAACACCACCTACACCGCCTGTAGCAAATACTTTTAAATTTGCATTTGCCGCCAAAATCATTGTTGCAGATACGGTTGTTGCTCCAGTTTTGCCACATGTAAGGGCAGCAGCTAAATCACTGCGAGATATTTTAAGTACATCTTTCGTTTCAGACAGGCTTTTTACCTCGTTTTTAGTTAGACCAATTTTTATCACACCGTTAAGGATTGCTATAGTAGCTGGAACAGCGTTATTTGCTCTAATAATTTTTTCTACATCATTCACCATATTCAGATTTTCAGGGTAGGGCATGCCATGGGTGATTATCGTACTTTCGAGCGCCACGACTGGAATGTTGTTACGCAACGCATTTTCAACCTCAGGATTTATTTGTCTTTTTATCATTTTCACTCAGAAATATATTTTGCTGACTTCTCAACTGCAAATTCCAAACATTGCTCCGGATCATAGTTAAGCATCTCAGCCTTTATATGAGCAGCCAAAAACGCGTCACCGGCACCAGTTAACCTTTTAACCTTAATTCTTGGAGGTTTCACGGACAACACACCAGTAGAGCTGCTCGCCATAGATACTTTGTCTTGACCGTTTGTTATTATTACTTTTCCTACTCCGTGGCTGATTAATTCATTTGCGGCGATAGCTGTATCGGAAAACTGAATTCCACATAAATTTTGAGCCTCAACTAAATTTAAGTAAAGAGTAAATTTTTCTTTATTTAAGAATGGAGCCAGACGACTGGCCTTGCCAGGTGATGCTGGAACAACCTTAACATCAAATTTTTCATAAAAATGATCTGAGGAAAGATGTTTTAGTAAAGCTGGCTTTAAATTACCATCAACTATCAGCGGTACTTTGCTAGATTTTATTTGACCGTTGAAGTGTTCGTTTTTCAACGGTTTTAAAATCTCATATCCAACTGCTTCCAAAGAGTGAGCATCAGCTATTGCTGCAACTACGCCACCATGATCCTCTATTGCTACATAATTGTCTGTTCTAAAATTGTCAGACCGATAAATATAATCAGCATTTATTCCTTCATTTTGACAATAGGAAAAAAGCTCGTCACCCTCACTGTCATTTCCTAGAAACCCTAATAGGCAGGGATTTAGTTCAAGATTAATGAGATTTTGTGCAATATTGAAAGCAACACCACCCGGTATTCGTTTAATGTAACCTCCAACATCATCACCTCTACTTATCGGCTTTTCAGTACGTCCGATTACATCCCAGAGAACGCTCCCTACACATATGGCATCGATTTCATAAACCACTAGCTTCTTTAACGCCAAATGTAAGAGCCGCCCACAAACTTTCCCAAATAACGCCCTTATCTTTAGATAATTTCATACTAGCTGGCCTCAGTATTACATTATCAATTAAATATGTTCTGTCATTTTTCACTTTTACCGTTGCCATTCCTTTTTCATTAGTTTGAACGGCGAAAGTATTGACTCCGAAATCAATGGTCGAACGCTCAAAGACGTTCAGGGTCGCAAATGCATGAGGTTGTCCATTATACAGTAGAAGTATTTCTATACCATCAGACATATCATCTGTATAAGGATTCTCTTTGGCAATTAATTCAAGTTCAAGATTATTCGCTTGATCTGAACCTATTGAGCTACCTACACCCACAAGCGCTTTACTGTATCGCGTATAAATTTCAGAAAAATTTTCCATAGGAAAACTCTGACTTAAATGAAGATCAACTGCATCTTTCGCATTTTTTTCTATAGCAAAACTGTGAAACTTTTTAAAATCTTTATATTTGATCACACTTGGTTTGGAGACATAAATAGCTGAAATCAAACCATTTTTATCAGGCTCTATTTGGAGAGCAGGAATGTCACCTTGACGAGAGGCATTATCGAACCGTTCTCCATTCTGTCTCCAATAAAACTTTTCGACAGATCTATCGAAATAGCCTAGAGAAAAACCGTCAAAATTTTCTCCATTTCGTAAATCAAAATCTACTTTAGTGCCTTTTTCTACTTTAAATTCTGATGTATCAATCCAGAGCTCGTGACCCACTAATGTACATGGAAAAAAAAGAAATATGATTTTTAAAAATAATTGCCGGTACATATTCAACTTCATATTTAATGTCGTGCTATTAATAAAGATATTATTTTTAAGCCTCGCGACTACTGTGCATTCACATGAGGTCACGCCAGCAATAGGAGATATATTTCAAAAACAAGACGGCATTCAATTAGAAATTAGGCTTAACCTGGAGGCGTTACTTTCTGGCATCGATTTGTCAGATATTTCCAATACAGATGAGGCAACACAATCTGCCGAATACGATTTCTATAGAGGTATGTCTGCAGTCGATCTAAAATCAAATTTTTCAGAACTTTGGCCAAATTTTAAAAATGAAATTCAAATAAAACAAGATATGGAATTAGTGGATCTAAAACTACAAAATATTCTGGTCGAAGATCAGAAAAATTTTGAGTATCCAAGATTCACAACAGTGATTTGCTCCGTAAAATTAGATCCTCGTAGACCGTTTAGCTTTCAATGGGCAAAGTCGTTTGGAGAAATAGTGCTGAGAGAGCAGGGCGGTGATAATAGCTTTACACAATATCTTCAACCAGGGGAAAAAAGCTCTGAGATAAATATTAGTGAAAAAGAATCATCCAATTTTTCAGAAGTATTTCTCGAATATATTCCCGTGGGATTCACGCACATAATTCCAAAAGGTTTAGACCATATACTTTTTATAGTAGGCATATTTTTCTTATCGATTAAATTGAGTTCTTTGTTTTTACAAATTACAATTTTTACGTTGGCTCACAGCGTTACGTTAGCAATGGCATCTCTTGGTCTAGTTAATATCAGTCCTTCGCTCGTTGAGCCACTGATTGCTGCTTCAATTGTTTACGTTGCAATCGAAAATTTCTATTCAAAAGCCATAAATTTAAGGAGATCATTAGTAGTTTTCATATTCGGCTTGCTTCATGGACTAGGCTTCGCATCCGTTTTGGCAGAATTTGGTTTACCAATCCAACAATTCATTCCAGCCTTAATAGGTTTCAACGTAGGAGTGGAGCTGGGTCAGCTTAGTGTTGTTTTTATTCTATTCATTGCGATTGGTTATTGGTTTAACAAAAAAAATTGGTACCGAAAATTTATAACCTTACCAATATCAGGTGCAGTAGGCTTGATCGGATCCTATTGGTTTTTTGAACGCATTATTTAATCAGAAAAAATTAGAAAATGGGGTTGTTACCTCAGAGAATATAGTCTAGATGACCTCCAGTTAAAATTCGTAGGCAGCTTTCGGTTAGATAGAAGAGAAATTTTTATTTAACCAGCCGGTTGGAGCCTTGCTCTGATTTGCTGCTGAGATTCAAACCGGGAAAGGAAATTAAATGGCTCTACCAGAGTTTACATTGCGCCAATTGCTTGAAGCTGGCGTACACTTCGGTCACCAAACACAAAGATGGAATCCAAGAATGGAAGAGTTCATTTATGGTGAACGAAACGGCATTCACATTATGGATTTAACTCAAACTGTTCCGATGCTTGATGCCGCATTGAATGTTGCAAGAGAAACCGTCGCTAAAGGTGGAAGAATTCTGTTCGTTGGAACAAAGCGACAAGCCTCTACAGCTATTGCGGAAGCAGCAGAAAAGTGTGCTCAGTACTACATGAACCATAGATGGTTAGGTGGTACTCTTACAAATTGGCAAACCGTTTCTCAGTCTATTAATAGATTGAAAGCATTAGATGAAAAAATGGCAACAGGGTCTGAGGGTTTAACAAAAAAAGAGAGGCTAGGTATGGAACG
>LUQC01000049.1 GCA_001627925.1 Rhodobacteraceae bacterium REDSEA-S34_B6
TGGAGAAATTACAGAATAAATAGAGTGCTCCAACATTATGACTTTGTTTGCAGTTGCAAAAGCGACCGCCCCACCGGATCCCCCTTCACCTATTATAAGTGAAATAATCGGCACACCAATTTGCAAACATTTTTCAGTAGACCGAGCTATCGCCTCAGACTGACCTCGCTCCTCTGCACCTTTTCCAGGGTATGCGCCTGGAGTATCAACCAAGGTTATCACTGGTAAACCAAATTTATCTGCGAGATCCATTAAGCGTATGGCTTTTCTGTAGCCTTCCGGACGCGCCATTCCAAAATTTCTCTCAATTCGGGTCTTCGTGTCATTACCCTTCTCATTTCCAATGACCATTACAGGTGTATCGTTAAATCGAGCTATACCTCCAACAACTGCGTGGTCGTCTGCAAAATTTCTATCGCCAGATAGTGGGGTGAATTCCGAGAAAAGTTCATTTACGTATTCGATACAATGAGGCCTTTCAGGATGACGCGCAACTTGACACTTCCTCCAAGGGGTAAGATTCCGATAAAGATCTTTAAGCATTATCTCTGCTTTTTTATCTAAGGCCTCAGCTTCAGCTTCGACATCCATCTCATCATTCTGACGCGCTAAAGCTCTAAGTTCCTCCGCTTTTCCTTCTATTTCTGCCAAAGGTTTTTCGAAATCTAAGTAATGCCTCAAAAGATTCTCCAAGATTTTGATAAATAGTCTTCAAAATTGTGCTCTGATATTTCCTTTAAGGGATAAAGGAATAAAAGAAAATGATTTTTGATAGCTTGGTCTCCTAGTTATCAAACTATATAAGCTATGTACCGTGCCATTTATTAATTAGTTATACAGTATCACTCAGTGAACAGTCAAAAGTAGCGTTATTATAATTGCACTTGCGAAGCAATAAGACTAAATCCTGTGATAAGAAAAGGAGCTTCAACCAATGAGAACTGTCTATCTAAATGGAAGTTTTATTCCAGAAAATGAGGCCAAAATATCAATTTTCGACCGAGGCTTTTTAATGTCGGACGGCGTTTATGAGGTAACTTCAGTAATCGAGAGAAAACTTATTGATTTTGAAGGGCACTTTCATCGATTAGAAAGATCGCTATTCGAACTGGACATGAAAAATCCTCTTACTAAAGAAGTTTTATTGTCAATTCACAAAAGTTTAATTAATAAAAACGGCGTAAACAACGGCCTAATATACTTACAAATAACACGCGGTTCGGCGGGTGATCGAGACTTTGTTTTTCCCGACCCCGAAACAACTCCTCAAACTGTAGTTCTGTTTAGCCAAAATAAAGAGAATCTTTTGGATAGTCCTTCAGCTATTTCAGGTATCAAGATTATATCAATTGAGGATCAGAGGTGGGGACGCCGTGACATCAAAACGACACAACTTCTTTATCCATCAATTGGCAAAATGATGGCTAAAAAAGTAAATGCAGATGATGCTTGGATGGTTCAAGATGGTTATGTCACAGAGGGAACTTCAAACAACGCCT
Source organism: Rhodobacteraceae bacterium REDSEA-S34_B6 (assembly GCA_001627925.1). Classification (GTDB taxonomy): domain Bacteria; phylum Pseudomonadota; class Alphaproteobacteria; order Rhodobacterales; family Rhodobacteraceae; genus Salinivivens. Next base: position 1,500 of record LUQC01000049.1, read on the forward strand.
ACATAATAAAAAATGGCAAAATTATCACGCGAGCCAAATCCAACGATATTTTACATGGGATAACGCGTGCTGCTGTATTACGTTTTGCAGAAGAAGCTCAAATGGAGATAGAAGAGCGAAACTTCTCAATAAGTGAAGCAAGAGATGCCGAGGAAGCGTTTATAACTTCAGCGTCATCTTTTGTCACTCCAGTTGTTAGTATTGACGGCCAAAATATCGCAAATGGATCTCCTGGACCTATGACCCAAAGGTTGCGCGAAATCTATCTCGATGAGAGTATAAAAACCGCAATTTAGTTATCTGCAAATATCAATTTGATGATCGATTAACGCATTATCAACTGCTGCGTAAAAACTATTCTCGTATTCTTGAGCACGAGGATATCTGGGCATCTCTCTATCGTCATAGATACCACAATCCCAGCAGTCAGTTGTTTCAAAAAAGTTTAAAAATCCTTGTTTCCCAAATCGTTGTAAAAACCCCATCAGAACCACGTCTAGATAACTTAATAAGATCGGACATTTCTCAACACTCGCTAAATTATAATTAGGTATCCGATAAAAAGAGATACTATCCGCCTTTGAAGACATATGATCGACCATTTCAGATCCCATAATTCGCTCATATCCAGTCTCTCTTTCATCCAATTTCTTCCAATTTCCATTAGGTACATTTGCGATAACGCCATCAATTCTAGACCCACGAGATTTGTTAACACTTAAAAATGAGAAATTTCTAAGATTCGTTCTTTGCCATACTCTCCGCCATCCAATCAAGCGTGCATTCGATATATCACCGAAAGTATGTGAAGAAGTATTTACGAGACTACCATAGCCAAAGAAAAATTGATTACTCATACTTTGGATGTGACATAAAAAATTTAATTCTGTCAAATGACATTTAACTTGAAATGAACAAGCTCAGTGTCTATCGTCAACAAAGAATGGTGGGAGAACTGGTGTATCAGTGCCGAAGGAGCAACCGCCCCGGAAACTCTCAGGCAAAAGGACCACTGTTTTATAAAATCTGGAGAGAGATGTTCAAGCATCCGCCGAAGGGATAACGATCTCAGGCAAAGGGACAGAAAGGGGCATCATTTACGGCAAACGCCGTATTCATTTGATGCCGGAATCTTTCATAACTGGCTATTCGTTTGGGAAAGTTAATGTCTGATAAACTCATGCATACGCCATTGAATAATTTGCATAAAAACAGTCATGCCAGAATGACGCCTTTTGCTGGTTACGAGATGCCACTTCAATATAAAAACGGAATTATGAGCGAACATCTCCACACACGGAGCCACGCAGGGCTTTTCGATGTCAGCCATATGGGACAGGTCGTTTTAAGAGGTAATGACTTCAAACAAACGGCAAAAGCACTCGAAACATTGATACCGATGGAGGTTGAAACTTTGAATGTCGACCGGCAGAGGTATGGATTTTTCACAAACAGCACTGGAGGAATATCCGATGATTTTATGTTTTCCAATCGTGGTGATCACATATATATGGTAGTTAACGCTTCACGAAAAGAAGACGATATTAAATACTTACGAAAGAATTTAGAACCGCTCGGAGTTAGTGTCAGAAATTTAGAAAATAGAGCCTTGATTGCATTGCAAGGACCTACCTCACAGAAAGTGCTTGAAGAACATTTCCCCAAGATTTCCAAAATGCGGTTTATGGATGTATCTACCATACCCATAGCAGGAGCGGAGTGCTGGGTATCAAGATCAGGTTATACCGGTGACGATGGGTTTGAAATTTCAATACCAAGCCAGGCGGCAGAAATTGTAACCACCAGTTTGTTGGAGCATGAAACTGTCGAACTTGCCGGCTTAGGAGCTAGGGACTCTCTAAGATTGGAAGCAGGGCTTTGTCTATATGGACAAGATATTGATGCTACAACCTCTCCAGTTGCCGCAGGCTTGAAGTGGGCCATGCATACTTCAAGATTAAGTGGAGGGTATAAAGAAGGAAAATTTCCTGGAGCGGAAAAAATATTATCTGAAATAAGTGATGGGACAGAACATAAATTGGTGGGATTTGTTCCCCTTGGTAAAGCCCCAATCAGGGCAAACACCGAGCTTTTTGGTCACGGTTCATCTTCAGATAAAATAGGATGGATAACATCAGGTTCATTCAGCCCCACATTAAAACACCCAATTGCACTCGGGTATTTAAAAAAAGAATATTCAATTCAAGGTAATAGAGTGAATGCGCAAGTTCGAGGAAAGTTGCTCGAAATAGAAGTCACTAAGCTACCGTTTGTAAAGAAAAATTTTAAAAAATAAATTTTGGAGGAACAAATGAAATTTACTGAAGAACATGAATGGCTTAGAGTTGAAGGCGATTTGGTAGTTGTTGGTATAACCGAGCATGCCAGCTCTCAGTTGGGTGATATTGTCTTTATCGAATTACCAGATGAAGGGACAATAGTGTCAAAAGATGATGAAATTGTTGTGATAGAAAGTGTTAAAGCAGCTTCTGACATCCTTTCCCCTCTTGATGGACAAATTGTTGAAATAAATGAGATGCTCGTAGATGAACCTAGCAAAGTAAATGAAGATCCTGTGGGAGATGCGTGGTTCTTCAAAATGAAACCAGATAATATGGATCAAATCGATGAATATATGGATGAAGCAGCATATTCAAAACTGATCAGCTAACCGCTTAGTTTGTAAATTATAAACAATAAAAATTTGGAGGTCTAAGATGCCTTTTACACCAACTGATTATCTTCCTTATGATTTTGCGAATCGTAGACACATAGGCCCGTCACCATCTGAAATGGAGGAAATGTTCAAAACGATCGGAGTTGAATCACTAGATGAGTTGATAAATCAAACGGTTCCAGAAAGCATTCGTCAGAAAGATGCACTAGACTTCGGAAAACCAATGTCCGAAAGAGAGCTTTTGAGACATATGCGCATCACGTCTTCAAAAAACAAAATTCTTACAAGTTTGATTGGCCAAGGTTACTACGGAACAGTAACGCCGCCGGTAATACAAAGAAATATACTTGAAAATCCTGCTTGGTATACGGCTTACACTCCCTATCAACCTGAAATAAGCCAGGGCCGATTAGAAGCACTTCTGAATTTTCAAACTATGATCTCGGACTTAACGGGTTTAGAAATAGCAAACGCTTCACTTTTGGATGAAGCGACTGCCTGTGCAGAGGCCATGACAATGGCTCAACGCATCTCGCGGTCAAAGAACACAATATTTTTTGTGGATGAAAATTGTCATCCGCAAAATATTTCAGTTTTGAAAACTCGAGCTAAGCCACTGGGTATTTCTTTAATAATTGATAATGTACATAACCTTGACGCGAGCCAAGTTTTTGGCGCTATTTTTCAGTATCCTGGAACAAACGGTAATGTTAGAGATTTTACTGCAGAAATAGAGAAGTTACATGAATTTAAAGCTATAAGTGTAATTTCTGCAGATCCACTATCACTTACTTTACTGAAAGAACCCGGAGCCATGGGTGCAGATATAGCAGTAGGCACAACTCAAAGGTTTGGAGTGCCAGTAGGATATGGAGGGCCACATGCTGCTTACATGGCAACAAAAGATACTTACAAAAGATCAATGCCTGGAAGAATTGTTGGCGTTTCCATTGATGCTAATGGAAATAAAGCTTATCGATTAGCTCTTCAAACCCGCGAGCAGCATATCAGACGAGAAAAAGCAACGTCAAATGTTTGCACAGCACAAGCGCTGCTTGCTGTTATGGCATCATTCTATGCCGTATTTCATGGGCCTGAGGGTTTAAAAGCGATTGCTCAACGCATTCACCGAAAAACCGTGAGGCTCGCGAAGGGTTTAGAAAAAGCTGGGTTCAAAGTGGAACCTGAAGCCTTCTTTGATACCATCACAGTTAATGTCGGATTATTTCAAAAAGGTGTCATGAGCGCGGCGGTGCAAGAAGGAATAAATTTAAGAGCAATTGGGAAAAATAAAGTATCAGTATCTTACGATGAAACAACCAGACGCGATACTACGGAAGCTGTCTGGAGAGCGTTTGGCCTAAATATGAGGGATAATGATTTAGAACCAAGCTATAGAATACCCAATAACCTATTACGCCAAAGTACTTATTTGGAACATGAAGTATTTCATATGAATAGGGCCGAGACAGAAATGATGCGTTATATGAGGCGGCTGTCTGATAGAGATCTGGCACTAGACCGAGCGATGATCCCCCTTGGCTCCTGCACTATGAAGTTGAATTCCGCGGCTGAAATGATGCCCGTAAGCTGGCGAGAGTTTTCGTTGCTCCACCCTTTTGCGCCCAAGGACCAAGCAAAAGGATATGAGGAAATAATAGCCGATTTATCTCAAAAACTTTGCGCCATCACCGGCTATGACGCTATTTCCATGCAACCAAACTCTGGAGCTCAAGGAGAATATGCAGGTCTTTTAACTATCGCCGATTACCATAATTCCAGAGGTGAAAGTCATCGGAATGTGTGTCTGATTCCGACGTCCGCACATGGCACCAATCCGGCAAGTGCACAGATGGTGGGCTGGAAAGTGGTACCAGTTAATTCTGCCGATAATGGGGATATAGACATTGAAGACTTTAAGGCGAAAGCAGAGCTTTATAGTAATGAACTAGCAGGTTGCATGATTACGTATCCGTCCACTCATGGAGTTTTTGAAAAAACAGTACATTCAGTTTGTGATATAACCCACATCCATGGTGGGCAGGTATATATCGATGGTGCAAATATGAACGCTATGGTGGGATTATCACGGCCTGGGGACTTAGGTGGCGATGTAAGTCATTTAAATTTACATAAGACTTTTTGCATTCCACATGGTGGTGGAGGACCAGGAATGGGTCCAATCGGAGTAAAAAAGCACCTGAAACCACACCTGCCGAATAATTTACAGTCAAAAGGCAGTATTGGCCCGGTGTCCGCTGCACCATTTGGATCTCCTTCATTACTTCCCATAAGTTGGGCATACTGCCTGATGATGGCAGGTGACGGGCTCACACAGGCTACAAAGGTCGCCATATTAAATGCAAACTATATTGCAAAACGCTTACAAGGTTACTTTGATGTTTTGTATAAGGGTGAGTTTGATAGAGTTGCGCATGAATGTATTTTAGATGTTCGTCCATTTTCAGATACTGCAGATATTTCGGTGGAAGATATTGCAAAACGATTAATTGATTGTGGCTTTCACGCTCCAACCATGAGTTGGCCTGTAGCTGGCACTCTGATGGTTGAACCTACAGAGTCAGAAACAAAAGCTGAGTTGGACCGGTTTTGCGATGCAATGTTAGCGATACGAGAGGAAATAAGGCAAATAGAGGAAAATAAAATAGACCGCGATAACAATCCCTTAAAGAACGCACCGCACACTGTGGAGGATTTAGTTGGGGATTGGAACCGCCCCTATTCCAGAGATCAAGGGTGCTTTCCACCTGGCGCATTTCGCGTAGATAAGTACTGGCCACCAGTAAACCGAGTTGACAACGCCCACGGCGATCGAAACCTCGTTTGTATCTGCCCACCCGTGTCGAATTATGCCGAGGCCGCAGAATGAATGGATCTGAGAAAATTTAATTGAGTGCTAAAATTGCGGCTTCGAGACTTTTTTTCTTAACGTGACCGTATCCTTTTACTTTGAGTGCAGCGTCTAATTGGGCTTCCAATTTTTCTGGCATCTCCATCAGTTTTTTTGGATTTGAGAGTTTTGTAATTAAAGCAGCTCTGAAGCTGACTTCTAATTTTCTCTCACGACTGTGCGCAAAGGGATCAAAAGCAGTTCCACGCAAGCTCTTCAATTTAGTCAGCACCCAAAATATGGTACGCACCCATGACCCAAAGCGAACTTTTCTCGGAAAGCCATTAGCATCTTTCAAAAAACTTAAAAAAGGAGGCGCTAAGTAATAACTCGAGGGGCGAGAGTTGCCAAATTTTGATTGTAATGTTTGCTCAAAAGTTGGAGACAGCATTAGGCGGGCAACTTCGTATTCATCTTTAATTGCCATTGCCCTAAATAACGCTTTCGCACTTTTTTGAGAGATGATTGTATCACCAAACTGGGCACTAATTGAATCCATAATCTTGCGATAACTTTTTGCATAATTTGCGTCTTGATATAAAATTAACTTTTCTGAAAAAGCATTCAATAACTCGTCTATTCCTGCATTTTCTAGTCCGTTATTTATTGAACTAGCTTTATTATACCCAGAGGCTTCAAGAACATACTGTTTATCATACGCAAGCCATCTTCCCCATTTTAGGGCTATTAAATTATCTTGGACCGATGCACCATTTAAGGTTAAAGCCTTTTCTACTGATGCCACCGAAATAGGTATCATCCCCTTCTGCAAAGCAATGCCAAGCATCATAACATTTGCGGTAACCTTATTTCCCATCAAACTCTCACAAATTTGCTGTATATTGTACGTTGAGAATTTTTTGCTATCCAAAAACTTTTCCAACCTTGAAAAAATGGCTTTTTCTGAGACAGTTGTACCATTGCCAAATCCAACGACACCTACGGGATCAACATCAACATTAATTATTGCTTGAGATTTATTCTTACTCAAAGTCTTTAAAGAATTATCAGCCACTCCCACAACTGCGTCACAAGCTAGAAGCAAGTCAGCCTCACCATCCGGTATTCGGGACATCCGTAAACTGAGATCTGCAGATTTTGTGATTCTGATTTGACTAGTAACAGCACCGTTTTTTTGAGACAGTCCAGTTTGGCTCACAGCTTGAGCGTAAATATCATCAAGACGCGCAGCCATTACTAAAACTGCAGACAATGTGGAAATGCCTGTACCACCAATCCCCGCTAGATATATATTTGTTATTTCTTTATCTAAAATAACCGGATCTGGAAGGTTACCGTTTTCTGGCGATTTAATTTTTTTTCTAGCATCTCCTAAGCTTGGAACTACTGAAACAAAACTCGGACAGAAACCGTCTAGACAAGAATAATCATCATTACAAACTGAATGATCAATTACCCGTTTATATGCCTCACCATCAAATTTAGGTTTAAGAGCAACGCAATTTGAACTTTTTGCACAATCACCACAACCCTCACAAACGGCTGCATTAATATACACACGCTCAGCCCGCTGAGGAATAGTTTTGCGCTTTCGACGACGTCGAAGTTCAGTAGCGCAGGTTTGTACATGTAACAGTGCACTGACACCTTTTATTTGAGACAATTCATCCTGAACTTTGAGTATTTTGTCCCTATGAAAGAAATCTACGGTGGCAGGCCAACGCGCGCATTTACGAATTTGATCTGGCTGATCGGAGACAATCACAACTTTTTTAACACCTTCCGCTAATAACTGTTCGGTCATTGAAAACGGGCTTGATCCACCTTGTGCACTTTGCCCACCAGTCATAGCGACGGCGTCATTAACTAACATTTTAAATGTTATATTTACTCCAGCCGCAACTGCCGCACGGACACCTAAATATCCAGAGTGAGCATAAGTGCCATCACCCATGTTCTGAAAAGAATGCGAGCGCTCCGAGAATGGTGCGCGACCGATCCAAAATGCTCCCTCACCACCCATCTGCGTAAAATTGGTTATAGTATCAGGGTTAATGAAACCAGATATTGAGTGGCACCCAATTCCCATCCCAACAATTTCACCATCAGATGCTTTGGTACTGCTATTATGTGGGCAACCAGCACAATAATAGGGTTGCCGAACTGGTATCTCATCTAATTTATTTACTAATGAAAAATCTTTAAGAGGATTTAGCTCGATAGAGTGATGGGATGCTCTTTCTGCAATTACATTTATAATGTTCTCAAGTGATAGTTCGCCATACGATGGTAATAAATTTTCTCCATCTGGGTTAGTTTTCCCAGAAAGGAGCATATTACGATCTTTTTTTACACAAATTTTAGCAATTTGGTCTTCAACAAAAGAGCGTTTTTCCTCAATTACTAACACTTCTTTAGCAACAGACAGCATATCAGATAATCTTTGCTCTGGTAATGGCCATGGCATATTCAAAGCAGTAAATGCTACTGTATTGCTTTTACCTCCGTCAGGTAAAAGAGTAATTAAGGCCTCATTAATTTCGTTAGAAATTTTCCCAACGCCAATTATACCAAGCCTTGTTTTGCCTTTTTTCACCGGTAGGTAGATTTGCACGGCATTTTCGCTTTTTGCACACCACTTCTGGACTTCAGGCAATCTTATTTCATGCAGCTTACTTTCCCTAGCACCAGCTGGGTCATGCTTAGTTACATGGACGAGATTGTTAGGCTTCATTTTTGGAAAATTTGGACGTAACCTAGACATATCTACGACCGCATTACTGTCTGCTGTATCAACCACAATTTTCAAACCAACACAACATCCAGAGTATCGTGAAAGTGCAAACGCCTCTAACCCCATAGGAATAATCTCAGAAACATTTTTGGGGAAAAAATATGGAATTCCGAGTGAATGAAAATTCTGATCAGATTGGTACGCTAATGTAGACGATTTGCCTGTCGGGTCATCCCCCACAGCTATTACCATTCCACCATATGGCGCAACACCCCCTTGGTTAGCATGGCGAAGCGCATCCATTGCCCTATCCAACCCTGGTCCTTTCCCATACCACATTGAAAAAACACCTTGAACTCTAGGATTATCGTATAAATTTATATGCTGACTTCCCCATAAAGCAGTAGCAGCAAGTTCTTCATTAACTGCAGGTTGGAAATAAATTCCTTCTTCATCCAAAAAAGACTTTGCTTTCCCAAGCGCAATGTCCAGACCACCTAGTGGAGAACCAGGGTAACCACTTACCAACCCCTTAGTTCTAAGGCCATTCATACGATCAATTCTAGATTGCTCAAGAAGTAATCGCACTAAGGCTTCAGTGCCAGACATAAGGGCCTTGCCGTCGCTCAGTGTATAACAATCTGTTAACTTTACTTCCAAAAAAACCTCTCTTTATATAAATTTCTATTCAGCCCAATTGTATTTCCAATAGAATTTAATCAGCAAATTAAAATATCGTGCACTATTTAAACATGTATTTCTTCTTCCTGAGTTTCAACTAATTTATGCTTCATCTTGAAACTGCTATTATATTAAAGCCAACCAGGAAAAATAACTAATTTCTTCAGCAAAAAATTTGACTTTTAGATCGAAATTCCTTTCACTTAAATCTCAACCAAATCATGAATGTTGCAAAATCTTTCAAAGAATTGTCAGCATCGCAAAAGATAAATGCGCAAAATAAAATAGTTATGCCTGGATTGATTAATATGCATTGCCATGCTGCAGATAGTTTATTTCGGGGATTAGTGGAAGAACTATCTTTAGAAGCATGGCTTCAAAAAGTATGGGTTGCCGAGAAAGCTATTCTAACACCAGAAACTACTTACACCGGCTCTGTGCTTGGATTTGCAGAGAATTTGTTAGCTGGCGTCACGAGTATAATGGACATGTTCTGGTACCCAACCGAAGCAGTAAAAGCTGCAAATGACTTAGGAATGCGAATTTCTACTGGAGGTATCTTCTTCGATTATCCAGGTATTGGTAACAGATCTCACGAGGATTTTTTACAGGAGGCTGAAAAATTCTTTGAAGATTATAATAGCAATGAAGCCGTTTTCCCGGCAGTGATGCCACACGGGTCATATACAGTGTCGCCAGAACACCTTAAAGAAGCAAAAAAAATTGCCGCAAAATACAATGGTTTATATCATATACATGCGGCCGAAACCCTCACAGAACAGTCTGATATCAACGAGAGATACGGGGAGTCGGTTATAAGGCATCTGCACTCTCATGGGTTACTAGATCAGCAAGCTATTCTCGCTCATTGCGTGCATTTAGATGATACTGAGATCCAATTAATTGCTGATAATGAGAGTGTTGTCGTACATAATCCGATGTCGAATTTAAAGTTAGGTTCAGGCATTGCACCTATTGATAAGATGTTTGAAGCGGGGGTCACTCTAACACTTGGAACCGATGGAGCGATAAGCGGTAATGACCTTGATATGTGGCTTACAATGCGTTTAGCCGCAAGTCTGCCAAAGGGAAACACATTAGACCCAAAAGTTATGAACGCCAAAACGGTACTGCATATGGCGACTCTTAATGGGGCAAAAGCATTAGGTAAAGAAGACAAGCTAGGTAGCTTAGAAGTTGGTAAAATAGCCGATTTTATATTCATTGACATGGATAAAATTCACGCCGTTCCAGTTTTTGATCCTATTACCCACCTAGTTTATTCTGCGTGTAAGTCAGATATTAGCGATGTGTTTGTTGGAGGAAAACAAGTAGTAAAGGGTGGCGTCATTTGTACCCTTGATATAAACAACGTTGTTGAAGAGGTGCGTGCACTATCTCCAAAAATTGCTGCTAGTTTGGTGTAAGGGAATGCTAGATAATCTTGAGGAAATGATTGCAACCATTGAACGTGCCTCCAATCAAATACTGTCAAAAATCAGTGGCCCGGTAGAATGCTTGTTAATGCTTGGAACTGGCCTAGGATCTATCGCAAATAAAGTCGAAGTAGAGTTCCGTTTTTCATATGAGGAAATACCTGGTTTCCCAGTATCGACGGCTCCGACGCATGAAGGTAATTTAATTATAGGAAAGATGGGCAGTAAGCGCGTTGCAATTATGCAAGGACGATTTCACCTTTATGAGGGTTGGACCCCTTCTCAAATAGCCATGCCCATTCGAGTTATAAGAAAACTTGGCGCGACCCGCTTTCTAGTTACAAATGCCGCAGGAGGCCTAAAAATGGCATTTAAACCAGGTGACGTTATGATAATTCAAGATCATATCAATATGACCGGCTTAAATCCATTGGTTGGTCCGCACGATGATCGATTGGGTTTGCGATTTCCTGACATGTCCGACCCATATGATAAAAATCTGCAAAATATCGTCAACCAGCTCTTTGAAAAATATGATATAACTGTTGCTAAGGGTATTTACATTGGGATAACGGGCCCATCATTAGAAACTTCTGCCGAAAGAAGATTTCTTGCACAGTGTGGTGGTGATGCCGTCGGCATGTCTACTGTAATGGAGGTCATTGCAGCCAAACAAGCTGGTTTTCAGATTATTGGGCTTTCAGCTATCACGAATAAGGCAGATGGAGGGCCTGAGCAGAAACCCGATACAATCGAGGATGTGCTTTTGAACGCGACTACTGCAGGTCAGAAAATACTTAAAATTCTTCCTGATCTACTAGAAAACTGGTAAAATAGACCACAAGATCATGAACATTTCAACATTCGAAAATTTATTAAACTTACAGGGACGTCACGCGCTGATTACCGGAGCAACTCAAGGCATTGGGCGAAGTATTGCAAAACGCCTGACACAAGCAGGTGCTGAAGTCATTTTACATTGCAGAGATGATCGTCCAGAACTGCATGCTTTGATTGATGAATTAACAAAATTCAACAAAAGAATCCCAAAGTATGTCACGGGGGATTTAAGAAAACCTGAAATTTGCAATGAAATAATGCGACATGCTTTGGGAAAAGTTCCTAAGGTGGATATACTTGTAAACAATGCAGCGATCCAACCAACCGCGTCTTTAGAAAATATCACTGAAAAAGAAGTTTCTGAAATGCTGACAATAAATTTGGCAACTCCATTACTTCTAATACAGGCGTTTTCTAAGCAAAGAATTGACAATGGGTCAGTTGTTAATATTAGCTCAATAGAAGCCATTCGCCCAGCAATAAACCATAGCCATTATGCGTCTACAAAAGCCGGCTTACTCAATCTAACAATGTCTTCTGCGCTAGAATTAGGTAAAAAAAATATAAGAGTGAACAGCATATGTCCCGGTCTAACGGACCGCCCTGGACTTGAACAAGATTGGCCTGAGGGGGTAAAAAGTTGGCTAGATAAGGTGCCACTTGGCAGATTGTGTAGAGGAGACGACATCGCCAATTCCACCTTATTCCTTGTAAGTGAAGCATCAAGTTTTATTACAGGTGCATGCATTACAGTAGATGGGGGTATTAGTAGTGTCTCAGGCTGGTGATTAATAACCGATAACTGGAGTTCGTTATGCCAGAAATAATTGATAGCAAGAACATTTCAGAGTTCTGGACATCAGAACGTTGTTTTATCCTCGAAATTCTAAACGACCCAGCGCACCCCAAAAGTTCACTTGCAGTGGCTCGCGTTCCGCCAGGCGTGACAACACAATTGCATCGACTTAATGCTACTGAGGAAACATATATTATTAAAAAAGGTTGTGGAGTTTTGGAAATAGACGGCGAAAAGTCAGAGTTAAAGCAAAGTGATGCTATTATTATACCAGCCGGGGCCTCTCAAAGGATTTCAAATGTTGGGCACGAAGACCTTGAGTTCTACTGCTTATGCACGCCCCGTTTTTCACCAGAATGCTATGAAAATTTAGAGGGTTAATATAAAACTAGTCAAACACAATTTTTAATAATTATCTTATAACCAAAGGAAATTAAATGGAAAAAAGAAAGATAAAAAATTCGAATATTCGGATTTCCAAGCTCTCCTTTGGGACTTCAGCTTTGGGGGACATGCCAGACACATATGGTTATAGCGTGGATGAGGGGCGAGCAAGAGAAACGATAAATGCTATTTTTGAAAGTGAGTGCAACCTTATTGACACCTCTCGTAATTATGGTTTCGGGAATGCCGAAAAAAGAATAGGCCAGGTAATCCAAGAACGGGGCGGTTTGCCAGATGACTTTGTCATCTCTACAAAATTAGACCGTGACATGAAAACACAAAAGTTTGATGCAACAAGAGCACGCAAGTCCATTGAGGAAAGCCTGGATGCATTGAATGTAGATAGTATTGGATTGCTACACCTTCACGATCCAGAACATTGTAGAGACATTACGGAAATCACCAGCCAACATGGCTCTTTGGCCGAACTATTCAAGATGAAAGAAGAAGGCCTAGCCGAAACTGTTGGGTTAGCAATGGGCAAGACAGATTTAATGCTTGAAATAATTAAAGATTGGCCCTTCGATGCTATTATTAACCATAACCGTTTCACCATTCTTAATAGAAATGCAGATGAGCTGTACAACTATGCTTATACAAATAATATTAGCATCATCAATGCAGCACCCTACGCGAGTGGTGTTTTGGCAAAAGGAACAGAAAGAAGCCGGCTAATCGCATATTCAGAAGCTACTGATCAAGAACTCGAGCCCGTAAAAGAACTAGAAAAAATTTGCCACAAATACAATATTCCATTCCCCGCCGCTGCACTACAATTTTCATTGAATGATAAGAGGATTAGCTCTACTCTTGTAGGCGTAACAAAACCCAAAAGGGTTAGCGACACGATTGAGTTATCAAAATTTATTATCCCAAATGAGGCGTGGGAGGAAATTAATCAACTCCCTTATACTACTCATGATGTAGAGGCAGCTCGCGAATATAAACCTGGCTAGTGAACTTTTCAGCCATGAATTCCTTACAAAAACCAAAAATATATCCTTTAGTATTTAATTTTTAATGTATAAGGCTATGGTTACCTATCTGCTTAACTTTTGAGGATGAGATGAAACTTTTAAGATACGGTAATACAGGCTTTGAAAAACCCGGGCTGATGGATAATGAAGGTAATATCAGAGATCTGTCTGCAGTAGTTGATGATATCACAGGTGCAGTATTGGATGATGGCAAGCTTACGGATCTGAAAGCTCTTGATCATGCAACTTTACCTCTCGTCAGCGCTGATACGAGACTGGGACCTTGCGTTGGCAAAGTAGGTAAGCTTATGTGTATTGGCTTGAACTACGCTGATCACGCAGAAGAGACTGGTGCCGATATACCAGAACACCCTATCTTGTTTATGAAAGCCAATTCCGCAATTAATGGCCCAAACGACGACATTATACCACCTAGAGGTTCAAAGTATACTGACTGGGAAGTTGAATTGGGTGTGGTAATTGGAAAAGCCGCTAAATACGTAGAGGAGAATGATGCGTTAGATTATGTTGCAGGATACTGTTTGGTTAATGACGTTACAGAGCGCAAATTTCAAAGCAAACTTTCAGGTCAATGGACCAAAGGAAAATCATGCGATACGTTTGGCCCCATTGGTCCATGGATGGTAACTAAAGACGAAATTGGCGACCCTCAAAATCTAGATATGTGGCTAGATGTTAACGGGCAACGCATGCAAACTGGTAATACGAAAACAATGATTTTCAACGTAAAACAAATTGTTTCCCACCTATCTCAACTGTTTACACTATACCCAGGTGATATTATCTCAACTGGAACACCGCCCGGTGTTGGGATGGGAATGAAACCAAATCCTATTTTTCTAAAAGATGGAGACGTAATGACTCTTCAAGTTGATGGGCTTGGCCAGCAAACTCAAAAAGTTAAATTCGAATAATACAAATATTAGATCAGATTGGGAACTGGTGCTTGGTCGTCGATTAAACCACTGTCCCTCAAAGAAGACCAGAACTCGTTAGGAATTTTTGTCTGATACCAGTCCAAGATTTGTAATAATTCACTTTTCGTTCTTGGACCCGGTATTACTGATGATATTATGTTATTCGCCAGAGGAAATTGGATAGCAGCGGCACCGAGTGGAATTGAATGTGCTTGGGCAATTTCATCCAATATTGCTGCTTTTTCAATTACTTTTTTTGGCGCCTTTGAGTAGTTCCAGGTATCCCTGCCAACTAAAATCCCAGAATTGAACGGGCCACCACAAATTATACTCGTTCCTTGCTGAGCACACTTTGGAAATAGTTCAGCCAAAGCGGTTTGTTCCAATAAAGTATATCTACCTGCCAATAGAAATACATCCCAATGACCGATGTTCATTACATCCAAACAAATCTGATTTTCATTGACTCCTAAACCAATAGCCGAAACAAGACCGGCATCTTTCAATTCAATTAAAGCCCTATATCCTGATTGAGCCAAATCACGAAAATAACTTTCATTTTGTTCGCCATGTTGAAAAACACCGATATCATGGACTAGCAGGACATCAATTCTATCGAGGCCAAGCCTTTGAAGATTATCCTCGTAAGCTCTGATAATTCCATCATAACTATAATCATACTTTACATTGAACGGAAGAGGGTCGACCATCCCATAATTTGACGGGTCACTCACAGCTCCAGGCGCAAGTAATCTTCCAACCTTGTCAGATAAAATATAATTAAAGCCCCTAATACAGTCACCGACAACACGTTCTGATCTACCAAAACCATACCAAGGAGCCGTATCAAAATATTCTATACCATTTTCCATAGCGGCATGAATGAGGGCGACAGCTTCTTCCCGGCTGAGATCGACCAAATTCCCACCTAATGGAGCACAACCAAGACCCAATTCACTTATTTGAACATTTGTCTGACCGATATTTCTTTTGGGAATATTTTGTATCATTAATCCGTTAAAATTTCCAAAATGTTAAGTATTTGTCCATCCGCCATCAATCGAAATCGCTTGCCCGGTCACAAAAGAACTCTCATTCGATGCAAGATAAATTGCCAACTCTGCAATTTCATTCGGCTGACCTATTCTACCCATAGGCTGCCGATCAACAAAAGCTTTTCTCACATTTTCTATCTCTTTTTCATTAGTTGCTTGAGATCTTACCCTTTCATGCCAGCTTGGAGATTCTACTGTACCTGGACATATCGCATTAGCCCTTAAGCCCTGAGTTATAAAATCAGCCGCAATTGATTTCATCATTCCAATCACTGCTGCTTTTGATGCGCCATAAATAAAACGATTTGGTGCTGCAATCAGTGAAGAAACGGCTGAGGCGACAAATATTATGCTGGTGTTTTCACGTTTCAGCATATTTGGTAAAAATGCCTTTGTAACTTGATAGTTTCCTTTAACATTTAAGTTCATCGAAAAATCATAGGCCGCCTCATCACAATCTAGTATAGACCCGTGATGAACATAGCCGGCACAGTTAAACAAAATATCAACGCTAGCATATCTTTCGGCAAAACTGTTTAAAGTGCTGCTATCTAAAACATCTAACTGTGAAGTTTCTATTCCTAGTTTCTGTAATTCTACAAATGAATTAGTATTTATATCAGTTGCGATGACGCGAGCCCCTTGTTCTGCAAAAGCAACTGCAGTCGCCCTTCCGATACCAGCTCCAGCCGCAGTTATCACAGCTGTCTTTCCCTTAAGCCTCATAAATTGCTCCCGAATTATAAAATATTACATAACCGCACCAATTTGCCACGGTACGAATTCCGAACCACCAAAACCAAGCTTTTCGCTTTTAGTTCTATGGCCGGACGCAACCCTAACTATTTGATCAAATATTTGTTTGCCTTTTTCTTCAAGGGTAACTCCACCTTCGATTATGTCCCCACAATCTAAATCTATATCACCGGACATTCGACGATACATACTTGTATTGGTTGATAGTTTTATGCAAGGAGACGGCTTGTAACCTGAAACTGATCCTCGTCCCGTTGTGAAAACAATTATATTTGCCCCCGACGCTATTTGCCCTGTGACTGAACATGGATCATATCCAGGGCTATCCATATACACAAACCCCTGCGTAGTAATTTTTTCTCCATATTCAAAAACACCCGCCAATGGTGCAACACCGCCTTTGGCCACCGCACCAAGCGACTTTTCAAGGATAGTGGTCAAACCACCCCGCTTGTTGCCTGGAGATGGATTATTATTCATTTCACCACCGTTTCTGGCTGTGTAGTCTTCCCACCAGCTAATCCTATCTAATAATTTTTTACCAATTTCTTCCGTTAATGCTCTACGAGTTAAAAGATGCTCAGCACCATAAATTTCAGGAGTTTCAGACAATATAGAAATACCACCATTTTGAACCAGAATATCAGAGGCTACACCTAATGCAGGATTGGCCGTTATTCCCGAATAACCGTCAGATCCTCCACATTGCAAACCAACTGTGAGTTTCGAAACTGATGTCGGTTGTCTGGTGGACTGGTCCGCACATTCTAATAATTCGGTTAAAATGCTTATGCCCCGCTCAATTGTCCTAGAAGTTCCACCCTCATTCTGAATTGTCATGTAGCGGAAACTGTCCTCGCTCTGTAACCTGCTTTTACCAACTAGATCGGCAATCTGCATAACCTCACAACCCAGCCCAATGAGTAAAATCGCTGCAAAGTTGGGGTTTCTTGCGTATCCTGAAAGTGTTCGAAATAATAATTCATAACCTTCGCCAGAATTAGCCATCCCACACCCGCTACCATGAACAATTGGAACAATCCCATCTATATTTTTATAACGCTTTAGTAACCCACTTTTTTCAGCTTCCTCTGCAACAAATTTAGCTACACTTCCCGAACAATTAACAGAAGTCAGAATCCCGATATAGTTGCGTGTGCCTACTTTGCCATCGTCTCGGTGATAGCCTAAAAACTCGGCATTAACCTCAACATTCAATTTATTTTGAGTCTCAGTAGCAAATTCATATCCTGATTTATGATCAGTAAATTCGATATTGTGTGTATGCACATGCTCTCCAGCTAAAATAGCTGTTGTTGACCTGCCTATTATTTGGCCATATTTAAAAACAGCATCTCCACGCGCTATTGCTCGTTTTGCAACTTTATGTCCTTTTGGAATATCTGTCTTGGCGGTTAGACCTAACTCGTCTATCAAATCATCCTTTAACATCGCTGTTAATGCGATTGCGACGTTGTCATTATCACCTAAAACAATTGTTGAATGCGGTTTATGCACTTTGGATACTTTCGGCTGTAACTACAGTAGCTGTTGCCAGTTAGATAGTAGTTATACTAACATGTTAGTATTATCTACTATCCTTAGATGAATGCAATAGCTAAGTATTAAGGTTAATGACACTGAAACTAAAAATACGTACCTTGGATAATTTCCAAGGCTCACTTACAAACAGAACCTTTCTAGCCGTTCGCGAAGCAATAATAGAGCTCAATTTCTTGCCTGGCGAAATAATTCGCAAACATGATATTTGCAATGCTTTAGGGGTATCGCGTTCCCCAGTCTCAGAGGCTTTGGCAAAGCTTAGAAACGAAGGTTTGGTTGAGGTTGTTCCCCAGTCGGGAACATTTGTTTCAAGATTTTCACTGCAGGATATAAAAGAAGGTGCCTTTTTAAGGGAAGCTATAGAATTAGCATGTATTGAAATACTTGCCTCCAACATATCAGAGCAGCAACTTATCGATCTAAATAGAAACCTAAAATTGCAGAAAGTCTTAGCCGAAAGCGATGATTATCAGGGTTTTTATCAATTGGATGCCAAAATGCATGGTATGATTATGGATTTTACGGGATATAAAAATCTAGCAAAAGTGACAAAGACTGGGTGGGTTCAAGTCGATAGAGCGCGTCAGCTATTGTTACCAGTCGACGGTAGATTAAAAAAAGCATTTCAAGAACATAGAGCTGTAATTAAGGCCTTAGAACAAAACGATGTTGCACTTGCTAGGGAAAAGATGAAAACCCATTTAAACCAACTTATCTTGTTGCTCACACCACTTGAAAAAAAACATCCACATCTTTTTGAAAATAGCTGAGGCATTTAAGTGAACCATCCAAAAGCATCCCCCAAATACGCTGCAAGACTAAACGCCTTTAAGTCATTGGCAAACAATCGAGGCATAGTAGGGATGATTGAAGCCGCCGGGCTCGTTGACGGGATGGATGCAGCAGACTTAAATTTTCCAGACCATATTTCGTCAACCGAAGAAAAAGACATTATAAAAGCACTTAATGATAACGGGCTAAAATTAAATGGTTTGGCAATGCGCTATTACTCTGAGCCTGCTTTTGCCCTTGGAGCGTTTACAAATCCCAACAAATTAATAAGGCAAAAAGCTATAGACTTAACCAAAAGAGGAATTGATACTCTACAACGCATGAGTGGCGATGTAATGACTTTGTGGATGGGTCAGGACGGGTTTGACTACCCAATGCAAGCTGACTACTCCTCGATGTGGGAAAATACAGTAGATGCACTTGATCAAGTCACCGCTCATGATCCGAATTGCAAAATTGCTATAGAATACAAACCAAATGAACCCAGAGCTAATGCTCTTCTTCATAATATGGCTACAACTTTACTCGCAATCAGAGAGATAGGAGCAGATAATATCGGCGTAACTATAGACTTTGCCCATATACTATACGCAGGTGAAATGCCTGCTTTCTCAGCATTTTTGGCAAATCGTTATTCAAAAATATTTGGAATTCATTTGAATGATGGATATGGAAAGCGAGATGATGGTTTGATGGCCGGAACGATTAATCCAGTCGCCACGGTTGAACTTTTTATTCAATTGAAAAAACTAAATTACGAAGGTGTTATTTACTTTGATACATTTCCAGATCATTCCGGCTTAAATCCAATAGAAGAATCAAATACGAATATTTTAATTGTAAATCGATTAAAAAAAATAGCACACGATTTATACCAAAACACTGAACTCAACCGCGCAATAGAAAGACAAGACGCCACAATATCACAAAGATTAATAGCACAAGAACTATACGGAAATAAGAAGTAGATGGCTGGCAAAATACTTGTTGTAGGATCTTTGCACCTGGATGTGATTGTACACTCATCAAGGCTTCCAAAACCGGATGAAACGTTACTTGGTGATAACGTTTCATATAGATTTGGAGGCAAAGGTGGCAATCAGGCAGTAGCTGCTGCCAAAATAGATGTTCAGGTTTTCATGGCAGGACGGATTGGAACTGATAATTTTGGCAAACAAATCTACGATACTCTCTCAAACCAGAATATAAATTTAGACGGACTTAAAATGGTGGATGAAGCTACCGGCATGAGCGTTGCATTGATTGGTTCTGATGGTATCTACTGTGCAGTGGTAGTATCAGGCGCAAATCAAACAATTGACTTATCTGAGATCGCTGTCCCAGATGATTTAACCGTCCTTGTTTTGCAAAATGAAATTAACACTGATGCAAATTTTGAAATTATAAAAAAAGTTCCAAAATCTACATTCATTATCCTTAATGCCGCTCCAGCGTTAACCCCTAACAAAGATTTTTTTGAACGAATAGACTTATTAGTCGTCAATCAATTGGAAGCAAAAATGCTTCTAAACGAGGAACCCAGTATATTTAACAACTTGGATGCTCTTCGAAAGTTACAAAATTTAGGTCCTAAAGAAGTAATTATAACTATGGGCGCTGACGGCTATACGGGCATATCTAAAAATGGAGAGATTTTTTCTGAACCTGGAATAAAAGTGGATGTGCTATCAACACATGGGGCAGGAGATAGCTTTGTGGGAACACTTGCAGCATTTATTTGCAAAGGTGAGCCAATCAATATTGCTGCACAATACGCACAAGCGTCATCAGCACTGCACGTAAAAACACCAATCGATCAGCGTGAGAAAATTTTGCAAGCCGATATAGAAAATATGTTTTCCTTAAACCAATAACTTGTATGCCTTGATAGCATTTTTCCCAAATACATTAGCTTTGTTGTCACTTGAGAGATGAGCTGTTAGCTCAGAGGCTGTTCCATGCCACGCATCGTACTCCGCACGCAATCGACATACTGGCCAATCTGATCCCCACAAAATTCTATTTGCTCCAAATTTCATAAAAATATGCTCCACATATGGCCGCAGATCATCGATGGTCCAATCTTCAGACGCTTCAGTAATTAAACCTGAGAATTTTATATATGCAGATGTATCTTCAGCTAATGCCGAAATACCATCTGCCCAAAACTTAAAACTATCTTGTGAATGATTTTCTATTCTGGGCTTCATAAAATGATCAATAACAGTTCTCATATCTTTGTGCTTAAGAAAACATTTTCTAAAATTCTCAAGATGCATAGGAAACCCTAAAGCGTCAAACGTTAGATCCATTTCTTTGATGGCAGCAAACGCCCATTGAATATCATCCCTTAGAACCCAATTCTCATCAGGTATATCCTGAACCATTGGACGTACACCCACAAATTTTGGATGCTTTGACAAACGCTCTAATTGAGAATAATCAGTAGCTTTTTCAAAATTTACCCATCCAACAACACCCGCAACGACCGCCGAAGAGTCTGCTATTCCTAAAAGATACTCGGTTTCTTCAATACTAGGCGCTGCCTGAACCAATATTGTCTTATCAATGCCAAGTTTTTTTAAATATGGCTCCAGATCATGTTGTAAATAACTTCTATAGAGAATTTTATTATCCGCAGGCATCCAGCCATAATCTCCCCTGGCCGGATTCCAAAAATGCTGATGAGCATCAATTTTCATTTACTCTCCCACCTTAAATCATACATTTGTTAACTTAATGTAAAAAGATTTTTTTTAATAATAATTATTTTATTAACCAATTCCATAAAATATCCTTGGGTAGAAATTTAATTAACGGTAAGCTGTTCCAAATATAAAAAACCAGAGATTTGAATTGAAAAATTTTGAAAGCGTCCTCAGAAACAAAAAGCCTGTGATTGCAATGGTCCATCTTGGAGCTTTACCTGGCACACCACTTTATAAAGAAGATGAGGGGTTAGAGGGCATTGTAAAAAATGCACATAAAGATCTTACTGCATTACAAAATGCTGGGGTTGATGCGGTAATGTTTGGCAATGAAAATGATCGGCCGTATGAATTTACGGTAGATGCCGCATCAACGGCGACAATGGCATATGTAATTGGATCCCTCAAAAGAGAGATTAAAATACCATTTGGCGTTAATGTTTTGTGGGATCCGATGGCAACAATTGCTCTTGCTGCCGCAACTGGAGCAACTTTTGTCCGTGAAATATTCACCGGCACCTATGCATCAGATATGGGGTTTTGGGCTCCAAATGCAGGGCAAGCACTTAGGTATAAGAAACGACTTGGGATAGATGATGTACTGACTCTTTTTAATGTATCCGCTGAATTTGCAGATAGTCTTGATCGCAGGCCTCTGCCAGATAGGGCAAGAAGTGCAGTCTTTTCATCTATACCTGACGCTGTTTTGGTATCAGGTGCAATTACGGGCGAGGCCGCAAAATTAGAAGACCTAGAGAGTGTGAAAAAAGTTCTACCTGAGACACCCGTATTGGCAAACACAGGCGTGACCCACGAAACAGTAGAAAAAGTTTTCAATATTGCAGATGGATGTATTATCGGATCAGCTTTGAAAGTTGATGGTAATACCTGGAACCCTGTTGACCCCGATCGTGCCAAATCATTCATGGAATTGGTTAAAAAAATAAGATGAAAGCACGTATAAAATCAGATTTGATGGAGTTGATGATGGTACCGGGACTGTCTGGCCATGAAGATCTTATTCGTGCTGAAATAAGAAAAAAGCTTGAGGCTGAAGACATACAATGCGCGTCCGATCGCCTAGGAAATCTAATCTCTACCTTCAAAGGGGACGAAGGTCCATCCGTAATGGTATTTGCACATATGGATCAACTAGGGTTTGTTGTACGCAAAATTAATGATGATGGTATAATAAAAGTTGTCCGCATGGGAGGAGTGCCAGAACGAGCCCTTTTATCACAATCAGTCATTCTTTACTCCAAAAACAAGCCTTACATTGACGGTATAATCTACAATAAAAGCCATCACATTACTGAGCCCAGTGAGAAGTATTTTGTTCCAAAAGCAGCGGAGATTAGTATTGATACTGGTTTAAGAAGTAAACTTGAAGTGGAACAGCATGGTATAAAAATTGGTTCGCCTGTAGTATATAAACCGCAATCCCTTGAAATGAAAAATGACTGCATCGCTGGGACATCGATCGATGACCGAGCCGGCTGCGCTGTTCTTATAGAGTTGGCGCGGCATCTTAAGCAAAGAAAAAATGGTCCAACAGTTCACATTGTATTTTCAGTACAGGAAGAATTTAACCTCAGGGGCGCAATGAGCGCAGCTCATCAGGTCAAACCAGATATTGCTATTCAAATTGATTTGATGCTGGCGACCGATACTCCAGAAACGCACGACTATGGCGAAATGGAACTAGGAAAGGGCCCAGGTATGTCATTATTGTCTTTTCATGGACGGGGAACGCTGAATGGGGTCATTCCTCACCCAAGTCTAGTGGATCTGATGGAGCAAAGTGCGGATCTAAAAAATATAAAGCTACAGCGTAGCGCTCAGGTAGGAGTTTTAACAGACCTATCATACATCCAGCAATTGGGAAACGGTGTCGCATCAATAGACATGGGCTTTCCTATGCGTAATAGCCATTCGAGCTTAGAAATATGTAATATAAATGATCTCGTTTCATTAGAGGTTTTATTAGAAACTGCCTTATCCAATATAACTAGCGAGTTTTCATTGATACGGAGTTAATATCCACCCATGCAATATTTTTTAGGGATTGATATAGGAACATATGAGTCAAAGGGCGTCTTAACCGATAAAGACGGATTTGTACTCGCCAGCGCAACTCATCCTCACAAAATGTTAATTCCAGAGCCTGGATGGGCAGAACATAGACCTGAGGAAGATTGGTGGAACGATTTTGTTACAATAACAAAAACAATACTCAAATCTTCCCAAATAAATCCTAAAAATATTTCCTGTATAGCAACTTCTGCAATTGGTCCATGCATGCTACCTGTTTCACCGCAAGGTGAACCATTAATGAATGCTGTTCTGTATGGCGTCGATACAAGAGCCGAAAAAGAAATTAGCGAGTTAAATGAAGAAATAGGAAAAGAAAATATCCTGCAGAGCTGTGGTAATGCTTTAACCTCACAATCCGTAGGCCCCAAAATACTCTGGCTTAAAAAAAATTGTCCTAAGATTTACCAAAAAGTTGGCAAAATTTTGTCCTCGACGTCCTATCTTGTCCAAAAACTGACCAATGAAAATGTAATAGACCACTACACCGCAGCAAATTTTACTCCGTTGTATGATATAAATAATCTCAAATGGACTGATGCACTGACTAGCAATATAATTGAGGTTGAACGACTCCCAAAACTTATGTGGACTACTGAAATTGCTGGCTATGTATCAAAGGTAGCAGCTGATGAAACCGGTCTAGCACCAGGAACGCCAGTGACTGTCGGTACAATTGATGCGGCAGCAGAAGCCGTGAGTGTTGGCGTTTTTGGCGCCGGTGATATGATGATGATGTATGGATCCACAATTTTTATGATCCAAGTAACCAATAAAAAAATAATAGATGAGCGTTTATGGTACGCACCTTGGCTTTTCAAAGGCTTGCACGGTTCTATGGCAGGCCTAGCAACATCAGGGACCCTAACCCACTGGTTTAGAGACAATTTTGCAAAAGAGATACCGAAAGACAAAGCTTTCGAAATACTAGCAGCTGAAGCGGCAGAAGCGCCACCTGGTGCAAAGGGACTACTTGTCTTACCGTACTTCTCAGGAGAGAGAACTCCAATTCATGATCCAAAAGCGAGAGGTACAATTTTTGGTTTAGATTTGACTCATAATCGAGCAGATATTTTTAGAGCTTTTTTAGAAGGCATCGCAATGGGTACTGCACACGTATTTGACACCTATGAAGCCATTGGACATAAACCAAAAAAAGTCATGGCTGTTGGAGGCGGGACTAAGAATAATATCTGGATGCAAGCAACCTCTGATTTCAGTAAGATTGACCAAGTGATATCTGAAAAAAGTACAGGCGCTAGCTACGGGAACGCGTTTTTGGCTGCCATCGCAGTAGGTGCAGTTTCGCAAAGCGATATAACAAGATGGAATCCTGCTCTATCTACAATAAAAACACAACACTCAGCATTTCATACACAAAAAAACCAACTTTTCAGGCAACTTTACGAAGACTCCAAGGCTGTCGCACACGCAGTGGCTGGTTCCCAATAACAAATAAATATTTTGAGTTTACTTAACCGCACCTGCAGCCATACCTTTAATAATATACCGCTCAAGTATGATGGCTATTACAATCAAAGGAAGAATAGCTGCAAAGGATAATGCCGCCATAGACCACCATGAAATACCCTGTGAACCAGTCTGGCTAGCCACCATAACAGGCAAAGTTTTTGCATGAGACGATGTTAATAATGCAGCAAAAAAATATTCATTCCAAGTGAGGAGTACTAATGATAATATAAATGCTGCAACCATGCCCGGAAGTGCTATTGGCATTATAATTGTTGTAAAAGCGCCCCAAATCGACAAACCGTCAACTAATGCCGCTTCTTCAAGTTCAGTAGGTATTGAACTGAACTGGTCTCGCATAATCCATATCACAATGGGTAAAACTGTCAGCGTATATAGTAGAATTAACCCGATGCGGGTGTCCAACAGATCTAGCGATTTATACAGAACCAAAAAAGGCAAAGCTAGCACCACAGGGGGCAGTATAAGCTGACTCAAAAAGAAAAATGAAATATCAGAATTCCTCATAAAACCAAAGCGATAATTGAAGCGCGACAAACCATAGGCTGCACAACTCCCTAAGCCAACTGCAAGTATCGAAGAGCAAACTGAAACTATTGCGGAGTTCCAGAACCGTTTGAGAAATTCTTCTCTTACAGTTGACTCAATTCCAATTGTTTCAGGAGATAGACCTAAAGAACGCCATCCAAGCCATTTAGGAGTAAAGTCAACCCACGGAATTATATTACCTTTCATTACATCGGGAGCCATTTTAAATGATGTTGTAATTGTCCAGTAAATAGGGAAAAGACATATAAATGCCCAGAGCAAAAGGATCGAGTAGACAAATACACGACCGGTGAACCAGGACGCTGAAAATTGCCGATCGCTTTCACTATCTCTGAAAATTTGATTACTCATGCTAATACCTTGGCTTCATCCATCTATCAGCGAGCTTAATGAGAATTGTCATAGCTATGACAATAATGACCAAATATACTATCGCTAACAAAGTACCATAACCGACATTCGACCGGTCTCTATATTCACGAAAAATAAAGCTTGTAACGCTATCTGTGGCGCCCCCTGGCCCTCCCGAGGTAATATTTATAATAATATCTGCAAGCTTTAACTTAAAAATTATCCTTATCAGAACTGCTGTAATACTCACAGGTAGCATTAGCGGAAATGTAATTTCCAGGAACTGACGCCAGCGAGATGCGCCGTCGACTTCAGACGCTTCATAAAGTTCACGGGGAATAGCTTGTAGTCCAGCCAAAATCATGATCATCATAAATGGTATAAAGGTCCATGCATCCATGGCCATGATCATTGTTCGAGCAATACCAGCAGAACCAAAAAATGAGGGGCTAGACCAGCCAAACCACTGTGCAAGATCAGCAATATAAATACCAGGATAGTATAAAAGTGCTGGAAGATCTGCTGATGGTTCAGAAGCAAGCCAGCGTAAAAAACGAGATATTGGCCCGAACCTAATCTCCAACATTGACTTTCCAATCATCCAGCTAACTGCCACAGGAGAAAGCATTAATGGTAAAAGAAAGGCTACCCTAAAGAATTTACGAGCTCGGATTTGACTATTTAGTAATATAGCAAGACCGAATGCCACGGCATATTCGATTATAATTACAATAGTATACCAAACCATATTCTTTAAGGCGTTCCAATAAAAAGGATCACCCCACATTTGCCTTACATTGTCGAGACCATTAAAAGTTCGACCATCTGGGGACGATAGGTTCCAATCTGAAAATGCTATTACTAATCCGAATAAAAGTGGGAATACCACCATAGAAATGACGAAGAGCGCCGCCGGCAATACGAATAACACTCGTTTTCCGTGCTCTCCACGAGTTAAAACCTGAGAAACACACAAACAAAAAGCCCAAAAAACATATGCATATAGTGATGGTCGCCACGTTTCGAGATCAATAGTGAGATAAGCGTTTGTATCTAAAGCCTGTAGCAAAAGGGTAAAGGCCAGAATGATGGCCGAACCCCAAACGAGGAATTTTCCTAATCGTTTTTTGTTATTTGAAATATCATCAGCCGTTACAACGTGAAGCTTGTCACCTTCTTCTGTGCTCATGAACTATTTTCCTGTAAAATAGCAGTAGTTGCTGAGGCCGATATTCAAATATCGGCCTCGCAGGTCTCTTTTAAAGCCCCAGTGCCGCTTTATACAGCTTTATTTGACTTTCACGACCGATTTGATCTGTAATTTTTTCCCATGCGACCGCTATAGCATCAGCAGTTTCTTGTGCAGATCCATACTGTCCTGCATAACCTTTCGCAAGTTCATCCTCTGCTACAGAGTAGTATTGGAAGATACCAGGGATTCTGGGTTCATTTAGCGAATTTGGATGATTATAAGTATCAAGATTTGAACCAAGATAATCTTCCACGAACGCTCTATCGTAACCAGCTGCTTCCCACTCATCATAATTAAAATGTGAATTTCTATATGGCTGGAAACCAGAAGGATAGGCTGAGGTCCAAAGCGAAATATCTTTACCACCGATATGAGCCGCGGCTGACCATGCAGCTTTCCTCTTTTTAGCATCACCTTCTACACGATTAGTAACGTATACACCCCAACCGAGATATGCATTATTTGGTGCCTCATTATAGGTATTTTCCCAAGCACCCTTGCTATGGTTATATACTCGATCAGAACCAGGAATAGCGCTAAACCCAACTACATCACCGATTAC
>LUQC01000005.1 GCA_001627925.1 Rhodobacteraceae bacterium REDSEA-S34_B6
GCACGTAAGTGTTTTGCGTTGTTGAAGGTCCAAAACTTACTTCATCAGTTTCCACCCCAAGTATAGCGGCAAGGCGAAGTTGCGCCTCATCCATTTCCTCACCCCCAAGCCGCGACGCTTCGTAACTTGAGTATGGTTGAACTTTCCTTTGAGTGTAGAACCGATGTAATCTATCTATAACCTGCTGGCAGGCATATGATCCTCCTGCATTCTCAAAAAATGCTTGATCCTTCAATGTCGGTTGCGAAAAAGCAGGGAATTGCCGTCTCACAAAATCAATATCTAAATGCATTAAGCCTACCTAAAAACTAAGGATTAGTACTGAAAAAGTCTGACAATTAATATACATATTGAATTGTCATAAAGTAATAAATTTCATGGGAAAACAATTACTTGTTTACATCAACCACAACGCGTCCTTTTATTTGTCCACTTTGAATTTCCTTACCTAACCTTGGAAGATCCGCAAGGACTGCTTCATTTATCATTCCATCAAGTTTTTCCATGGGTAGGTCTGAAGTAATACGTTTCCATGCCCTGACCCTATTTTCATAGGGTTGCATCGCACTGTCAATTCCCAGCATATTCACGCCTCGGAGCAAAAAGGGGATAACATTTGCAGGAATTGCAGTTCCACTGGCATTGCCGACTACTGCTACTGATGCTCCGTATTTTAATTGCCCTATCAATCTTGCAAGCATTTCACCACCAACAGCATCAACGCATCCAGCCCATGTTGCCGCTTCCAAAGGCCTTTTAATTGCCTCGTTTATATCACCGCGTTCTACTATTTGAGATGCACCAAGATCCTTAAGATAACTACTGGCTTCTGGTCGACCAGTCACTGCTGCAACTTCATATCCAATATTAGCTAATATGGCTGTTGCCACAGACCCTACTCCACCGGCAGCACCGGTCACCAGCACAGGACCATCCTTTTGCTTTACACCGTGATCCTCTAAAGCCTGGATCGCCAACATCGCTGAAAAACCTGCCGTTCCAACAGCCATTGCCTGTTTAGTTGTTAAACCATCAGGTAACGGAACAAGCCAATCAGCTTTGACCCTTGCTTTTTGAGCATATCCACCCCAGTATGCTTCTCCAACCCTCCAGCCAGTCAAAATTACTTTATCACCTGGATTATATCTCGGATCATCCGAACTCTCTACCGTTCCCGCAAAATCAACACCAGGAACATGGGGGTAGTTTCTTACTAAACCGCCTCCCGCTCCAAGGCATAATCCATCCTTCCAATTAACAGTTGAATACTCAACTGCCACCACCACCTCACCCTCGGGTAAGTCCTCGAGTGTTATTTGAGAAATACCAGATGATGTTTTACCATCCTCATCTTTATTAACTACTAGCGCATTAAACATAAATTTTCCTTCTAAATCCAAAAACTTTCTTTGACGGTAGCATCTCTAACGCCGGTATTTGTAACTACCTGAACTTTAGTATTTTCATCCCAATGGGTCATTTTAACCATTCCTAGTGCGACGTTTGTTTTGAAGTCAGGTGAATATGCCGCGGAGCTTACTCTACCCACTTGTTTATCATTCGCAATAATTGGCCACCACCTGTCACATACACCAACGTCTGGCCCGCTTATTTCTATCGCTCTTATCATTTGCGTTGGACCCTCCTTAGCAACTCGCAGCAAAGCATCTCTTCCGACGCATCCCAATGCGTCGTGAGTATCACAAAATTTACTTAAACCACATTCATGAGGAGTATTATCATCAGTCATGTCATTACCGTAGCTTAGAAGCCCTCCTTCAATTCTTTCGATTAAATTTGGGCACCCAGCATGAACATTATATTTTCTACCGGCTTCAAATAAAGCATTCCAAAGAGGCATAGCATTCCGATCACCTTCAACGTAAATTTCAAAACCACCCTGTTTTGAATAGCCAGAGCGCGCTACTATCAAAGCCTGATTATTAAACTCTAACCGTTTAAATCTAAAGAACCTTATATTCCTTACTTCATCACCGAAAACGTCTGCCATTAGGTCGTCTGATTTTGGACCCTGAACTGCGAGTGGGCTTACGTCAGGTTCATCTACAAGCACATCAAGGCGCCATCCATTTGCAATTCCCTTGATCCAATAAAGGAGATCACTATCAGCAATAGAAACCCACCAATGTTCATCGCTGATTTTTACAGCTACTGGATCATTCAACATACCTCCAGTTTCATCAACTATTGGAACATAATAACACTGACCACCATACATTTCTCTTAAATCTCTAGGTGTAAGCATTTGCATTAATCGGGCAGCATCTGGACCCTTAAGTTCGATTTGGCGTTCAACAGATACATCCCAAACTTGCACTTCCGATTTTAAGTGATGATAATCTTCCTGAACACTTCGAAAGACTGTTGGAAGTAGCATATGGTTATAAACCGTGTATGCCTTGACACCGGCTGCTTCTACGCCTTCAGAAAATACTGTTCTACGAAGCCTTCTAGACGGAGACAGAAGTGCCATATCTGATATCCTTTTAGTAATTACCTAGGGCCTCTCCAGTCGATCTGGCAAATTTCTGCGGAACGCCCATCAAAATCCCAAACTCGACCGTGTGCACGAACACGTCCTTTAGTAGCTGTTGCCACAGTTATATCTGGACCCATCCAATATTCAGTATTTGTAACGACGATATCCTTACCGCCATTACCAACAACCGGTACGATCTCACCTTGGATTTTTTTTCCTACCATTAGTCTTCGTGCATTACCCTCAGTTGTGAATTCAACTGGCGCTCGTTCTGCACCCAAAAACTCACTTACTAAAACCTTAAAGAGACCAGTAGTACCCTTAGCTTTGCCACTAAAGATATTGATCAGCGCCTCATAAGCTGCATGACTAGCTCTATCGTCAATGTAGGCAGCAGCTTTCCAGTTTCCCCTTGCCATAAGACCGGGGATTTCAAGCACCAAACCGACATTTAACCCACTCAGGTTCTCATCCCCATAAAAACCATCATCAATTCTCACCCCAGCCCAAGCCTGACAGTAGCCCTCTGTTGGGGCATGCTTGCCAAGAGAGACAACGCACGGACAAAAAATTGTACAATTGCAATTTAAAATTAATTCACCTTTAACAGCCCAGGGCGTTAGTCCGTCCTCTTTAGGACCAGCTGCAGGATGTCTGCTTGATATTTTTGCAGGCGCTTCAATTTTCTCATCGACCATAAGCCAACCCTTTCCAATTAAAAAATAAATAAATTTAAGCCAGATAAAATCAAAATTAATCCGAGCGGCATTGTTAAAAAACGACCATATTGTGGCAATTTTTCAATCATCATTAAAAATGTAGCTAATCCCATGAATGCTAAATTCATTACACCACCAACAAATGAAATTAGCATTAAGGCCCAACAGCACCCAAGACATACCGCTCCTAGCCGCAAACCATTAGCTAAAGGTCCCTGATCAAAGTACTGCATAAAAAAGGTCAGAGGTCTTCTACATTTTGCCAAACATGCTTGTTTTAAACTTGTGAATTGGTAGAGGCCCGCAAAAAACAAAATAAGGCCAGACAATTTAGAGGATGTAACCTGACCCAAATTATCCAAATACCCATAAATGAATAAGGCCATTTGTGAAACTGCCGCAAAAAAAGAAAAAACTATCCAAACGGTTAAATATCCAAGTAGTAAGCGCAATAGATTTATTTCTACATTATCTCCCAACTCTTCATAAACAGCAAAAGCTGGCAAAGCTGTAGGTGCCATCATCGCTGCTGACATTAGTATCCACATTGAAAAAATTTGAAAAAAACCACTAACATCAGGAGTGATTATACAAAACTCATTAAAGAAATTAGCGCCGTAGATTTTTGATAATAGGCGAAGTTCGTTTGGCACTGATAGTAAATATAAAAATATCCATGCTATAGAAATCACAAGAAAAAGCATGATCCAATGGACCTGTGTCATTTTTCGTACTTGTTCGGAAAACATTATGACCTCAAAGCGTTACAGCCGAAACTAATGCATGATGCATCACTTATTGACAATTCAAATATTAATAAACGTAGCGTCAGTGTATTTTGCATTTTCTGTTGCAGTACTTTCATGCTGCTTGTATGTTCTAGATGCTCTTTGAGCTATGGACATAAACGCGCTCGTAATAAGCGGATCGGACCTCGGGGCGGTACCGAGCGGCTCCACCAATATTTACTTAAGCGGTAACATGGGGTCGAAATAGGATAGACGAACGTGTAAAGGGGAAGGCTTTGTCTCGGCGGGATGCCACCGTTATCGGCGCAAAAAGTACAATTGCAAATGACAATCGTGCTCCAGTAGCAATGGCTGCTTAAGCAGTCGGAGATACTGAACTTTAATCCCTAGTGACTAGCATCACTAGGTGGGGTTAGATCGGTTCCTCGCAACAGAATACCGATCATTAAATTTATTTTCTGTAGTTAATTATACGCATGCCGTTAGGTATGTAATCAATTTAGCCCTTTTGTTTCTTTTGAATTATTTCTATTGTGCTCATATTGATTTAGAGGCCTTAAACATGAATAAAAACATCGACTACGGAACATTGATGCACAAAGCAATGCGTACGCTAATTTTTGATGTTCTGAAAGATGTTGAAAAAAATGGCCTTCCAGGAGAGCACCATTTTTTTATAACTTTCGACACTACAGTGGAAGGTGTTGAAATTTCTGAATGGCTTCGCCAACGATACCCTGAAGAAATGACTATCGTTATTCAGCATTGGTTTGATGGACTTGATGTAAAAAAGGACGGGTTTAATATTATTTTAAACTTTGGGGATCAACCCGAACCTTTGGTCATTCCATTCCTTTCAATCTTAACATTTGTAGATCCATCAGTAGAATTCGGACTTCGATTTGAGCAGAATGAGGATGTCGAATTACCTCGAGTTTCTGATATGGATCAAACAACTGTGAAAGAAAAAGAAATCTCAAAGAAAAAAGGTGATGTTGTAAGTTTGGACAGCTTCAGAAAATGAATTCCCAAAATCAGATTAAAATATTAATATTGAAGAAATAAAATAGATGACACAAACTCGTACCGAAACTGATAGCTTTGGCCCATTACAAGTGCCAAATTCAAAATACTGGGGCGCTCAAACCCAACGCTCACTTTTGAATTTTCCAATTGGATTGGAAAAACAACCAGTCGCGATAATTCGAGCACTCGGTGTAATAAAAAAGGCTTGCGCCTTAGCTAATGTGGAAGCCGGAAAATTAATTAAACCTCATGGAATGGCGATTGTGGAAGCCGCCTCAGAGGTTATTGACGGTAAACTAGATGATCACTTTCCATTAGTCGTTTGGCAAACAGGCTCAGGAACGCAATCTAATATGAACGCAAATGAAGTCATTGCAAACCGTGCCATTGAATTATTAGGTGGAACTATCGGTTCAAAAGACCCTATTCATCCAAATGATCATTGCAATATGGGTCAATCATCAAATGATACATTC
Organism: Rhodobacteraceae bacterium REDSEA-S34_B6; assembly: GCA_001627925.1. Classification (GTDB taxonomy): domain Bacteria; phylum Pseudomonadota; class Alphaproteobacteria; order Rhodobacterales; family Rhodobacteraceae; genus Salinivivens. The sequence continues at coordinate 5,471 of LUQC01000005.1, forward strand.
CCAACCGCAATGCACATAGCCACTGCAAGTACTGCTCACAATACACTCGTACCCAATCTAAGAAAACTTGTGGACGCTATAGATGCAAAAATAGTTGAATTTGAAGGAATAATTAAGATTGGTCGCACCCATACGCAGGATGCGACACCTTTGACTTTATCTCAGGAATTTTCGGGCTACAGGCAGCAGGTTCAAAAGGGAATTGAGCGAATTGAAAAATCTTTGGAAGATATTTACGAGTTAGCCCAAGGAGGTACAGCGGTTGGTACTGGCTTAAATACATCCGTTGGATGGGATACTACAGTGGCTAAATACATCGCTGAGGAAACTAAACTTCCATTTGTCTCCGCCCCAAATAAGTTTGAAGCGCTAGCATCACACGACGCTATGGTAGAAATGTCAGGGAGTTTAAAAACTTTAGCAGCAGGTCTTTTTAAAATTGCTAACGACATAAGGTTTTTAGGGTCCGGACCCCGTTGTGGGTTAGGTGAGCTTATTTTGCCAGAAAACGAACCAGGTTCATCAATAATGCCCGGAAAGGTAAACCCAACACAGTGTGAAGCCCTTACTCAAGTTTGTGCTCAAGTCATTGGCAATGATGCTGCTGTTGGTCTTGCAGGCTCACAGGGCCATTTTGAATTAAATGTATTCAAACCTATGATTACTTATAATGTCATACAGTCAATGCAGCTGTTAGGAGATGCTTGTTCTGCCTTTACAGATAACCTGATGAAAGATTTAAAGGCAGATAAACATCGAATTGAAAAATTAATGCGAGAAAGTTTAATGTTAGTCACTGCACTTGCACCGAAGATAGGTTATGACAACGCCACCACAGTCGCAAAAACTGCCCATAAAAATGGAACAACTCTAAAAGAAGAAGCAGTAAAACTAGGTTTTGTTGACGATAAAACTTTCGATGAAATTGTAAAACCAGAAAATATGGTTGGACCCACCTAGAATTAATCTTCAGAAAATGCGACCCCGAAAAAGATCTCTTATTCTAAATGGACATAATACCTCGGTCTCTCTAGAAGACCTTTTTTGGGTGGAACTTAAGAATATTGCTAAAGAGGAAGAGATATCAATAAATCAACTTGTTGCCAAAATAGATGAAAGTAGAAATTTCGAGAAAAGTGGTCTTGCAACAGAGTTAAGAGAAATTGTCTTAAAACACCACCTCAGGGAAAAGTAGATTTTAACTTTAATTTTTTTGTCCAAATGAAGACTAACCTATAGTTCCTAAAACAGGAAAAGTCTCGAGCAACCAAAAAGACAAATCGGTAAACCCACCAGACAGCATCAAGAGTCCGACCGTCCAAAGCAGAAGCCCCATAATACGCTCAATTATTTCAAAATTGCGCTTAAAAAAGTTTAATGTATTCCCCATTTTTGACAAAAATGCCGCTACTACAATAAATGGAACTCCTAAACCAAGCCCATAAAAACCAAGTAAGATCAATCCTTTATGTAACGAAGCTTCGCTAGCCGCTAAACTTAGAATTGCCCCAAGTTGAGGGCCAATACAAGGCGTCCAACCAAAGGCAAATGCAAGACCTAGAAGATAAGCTCCGACAAATGAGCCTCCCATTTTGCCTGTGTCAAATCTAACTTCTTTGTTTAGTAACGGAATATGGACTATACCTAAAAAATGTAATCCAAAGCCCATAATTAACAAGCCAGCAAGAGTGGTTAAAAAATCTTTGTACCCAAGTAAAAGAATTCCAAATGATGAGGCAGCAAGACCAAGAATAAGAAAAACAGTAGAAAGCCCAAGTACGAACGAAGTTGCTACCAGAATAACTTTTACATTCCTTTTTTGGGTGGAATTATCTAACGATATCCCACTCATATAAGCTAAGTAGGGTGGCACTATCGGCAAAACGCACGGACTAAGAAAAGAGATAAGGCCAGCCAGAACTGAAACTAAAGCTGCAGGCAATATAGAAGCGTCAAAAATATCAATTCCAAGCATCGATTGTCCCTATTTACCTTATCTTAATTAACGAGATACAATAAGCTTCTTACATAGACGTATTATAGAAAAAAGCTACAACCACAATATGACAGAAAAAATTATAGACGCTAAAGGTCTTCTTTGCCCACTACCGGTGCTAAAACTCAGAAAGCATCTTAAATCCATGGAGTCCGGTGATATAGTTTTGATAAATGCGGACGATCCCGCTGCAGCAATAGACATTCCCCATTTCTGCAATGAATCAGGCCACACACTGATTTCAAAAGAGCCTGGCGAGGACGGTTCAACAGGATACAAAGTCAAAAAATAGATATTTTATTTCATATTCAACTATTTTTAGACCACCATCCTCGTCTTCGCGTTTTCTTTGTTTCCTCTTTTACTGGCTCTGACTGATCATCTAAAACAGATGCTTTTACTTCCGTATCCAAGTTTTTTGATTTATCGGTTGATGATGTGACTTTCTTGGTTCTACTTGATTTAGGCTTAGTTACTACCCTGTCCTTTTTCTCTTCTTTTTTCTTAGAACCATCACTTTTAGGAGCTGAGGCACTTTCAGCTATGGTAACTTGATCCTCGATAATAATGTCTTCTTTAGTAGCTTTTTTTCTACCTCGCGGCTTGGTTTTTGCCTTTGATTTTTTAACATCATTTTCATTTTTTGATGCCTCAACCTCAGTTGTAGTTACTTCCATATCATCCTTAACATTGACTTTATCAAAGGTATCTTGCTTCGCATCACTTTTTCGAACTTTTCTAGTTGTACGTTTTCGCTTTGGAGAAGGTGCTTTAAGTTCGTCGGTAGATAGATTTGTTTTCGCTGCATCCAGTTCAGTCGAAACGTGACTATCTTTTTCAAAAATAATATCTGCGTCCGCAGAAGTATCTATACTCTCTTGCTTGGTGCTTTCATTAACTGCAAAATCTTGCTCATCGCTGCCTGTGCGAGGCTTTCGTCTTCGCCTTCTTCTACGCTTTTTCGGTTTACTATCATCTTCTTGCTTTGCTCTCTCCGAAATAGATGATAATGAGTCACTATCATTTTCATCTAACATTTCTACGTCTGATGCACTGATCGCAGTTGATGCCTCAGTGCTTATTTGTTTCTCGCTAAGAGGCCGTGATGAAGTTTTTAACTTTTCAATTGAATATTCTGGGCTTACTAAAGCAGTGTCAGCATTTATTCTTACAAATAGTGAGAACCGAGCCTCGATATTTGCGATGTGGTCGCGTTTCTGGTTTACTATGAAATTTGCAACTGAAACTGGGCAATTAACCACAACTTCTCTAGAACGGCCACGCACACCTTCATCTTCTATTTGACGTATTATAGACAACGCTAAATTCTCTTCAGATCTAATCAATCCAGTTCCATGACAGTGAGGACAATTCTGCGTTGTTGCTTCTATCATTCCCGGCCTGAGTCTTTGTCTACTCATTTCAAGAAGTCCAAAACCAGAAATTCGTCCTACCTGAATTCTAGCTCGATCTGTCTTCAGCTTATCCTTTAATTTACGTTCAACAGCAGAGTTATTTCTGCGATCCTCCATGTCGATAAAGTCAATAACAATTAAACCAGCAAGATCGCGTAAGCGCAATTGACGTGACACTTCCTCAGCGGCTTCTAGATTGGTCTTCAAAGCAGTGTCTTCAATGGAACCCTCTTTTGTAGCACGTCCAGAGTTTACATCTATCGCTACAAGAGCTTCTGTAACTCCAATTACTAGATATCCGCCTGACTTTAACTGCACTACTGGGTTAAACATCGAAGTAAGATAAGTCTCCACTTGATACCTGGAGAATAGAGGAAGGGGATCATTGTAATGTTTAACGTTTTTCGAGTGACTAGGCATAATCATTCGCATAAAATCTTTTGCGATTTTGTAGCCCGCCTCTCCTTCAACTAATACTTCATCTAGATCTCTATTGTACAAATCCCGTATTGAACGTTTTACAAGATCACCCTCTTCATAAATTTTCGTTGGGGCGATAGATTTTAAAGTTAGCTCTCTTATTTGCTCCCATAACCTTTGCAAATATTCATAATCCCTTTTGATCTCAGTCTTAGTTCTTTTTGCACCTGCGGTACGTACTATCAGACCAGCACCTGAGGGAACCTCTATACCACCGGCAATCTCTTTTAATTTTTTTCTATCTACGGCATTAGTTATCTTTCTACTTATCCCTCCTCCCCTGGCTGTATTTGGCATTAGAACACAATACCGACCCGCAAGAGATAGGTAAGTTGTTAATGCTGCTCCCTTATTTCCGCGTTCTTCTTTCACAACTTGAACTAATAAAATTTGCCGCACTTTAATTACTTCTTGGATTTTATAACGGCGGGGTCTTGGTTTACTTGCGATTACTAAATCTAATGGATCATCAGCTTCAGAAACCGACTCAATTTCATCTAAGTTATCTTCAGATGAACCATCCTGATCAGTATCCGTAGTTTCTTCAGCAGCAGGTCCAATATCTGAATTAGCTTCTAAGTCAATATAAACGTCGCGAGTTTTTTCTGAATCTTTCTCGTCTAATTTATCGGATGATCCAATCTGACTTTCCTCAGAAACTGGCACATCACTCTCTAAAAGCTCATTCGCAGTTCCCTCATTTAAATCCTGTTTCTCAATAAAGTCAGCCGATTTAGTGTGTTTTGATCGGGTCTTTACTCTACTACGTTTTTTTTCAGCTTGAGCATTTTCCTCCTGTTCACGCAGTGCTTCGGCATAAGCACGCTCTTCTTCCATCAAAGCCTCTCTGTCAGCTATTGGAATCTGATAATAGTCAGGATGAATCTCGGAAAAGGCTAAAAATCCGTGGCGATTTCCACCATAGTCAACAAAAGCAGCCTGCAGACTAGGTTCAACTCGGGTTACTTTAGCAAGATAAATATTACCTGCTAACTGTCTCCTTGTCTCAGATTCAAAATCGAATTCTTCGACACGGTTTCCGTCAACCACAACGACGCGAGTTTCCTCAGCATGTGCAGCATCAATAAGCATTTTTTTAGGCATAAAATATATATACATGCAGGTATGGAAGCAATTTCTTTTAAAAAATTAGCTTCATTCCTGCCGTATCCCATTTGGGCGATAAAATTTGTACTGGGGCCCTCACACTCGGGGCCAGACGCCACAGTTCCTAAAGAAGTGCAACCAGTACGTTTCATCGCGTTAACATCTCCGGCAAACTTTGTTCACCAATTATAAATTTGCCATCCTTTTAGAAAAGGACGATTGATCTGTTTTAGACCAGAAGGTCTTGCGCAGTTAAACTCGGTAAGCTCGCGTTGCGTCAAACCCTAAAACTCTTTAAACACCATATTATTCGATAGTGTTGATTTGTTATTAATTGAAAAAACTACCAAAACACAATGGAAAATTACACGACTATGTTATTTTCAGATATTCTTACTGACTTAGTTAAGCTCATCAATTGCTCTAAGCCGCTTGAAAAGGCTCGATGTATCCCAACGACCGCCACCCATTTTTTGAATATCTTTATAAAATTGATCAACAAGAGAGGTTACAGGCAACGATGCGCCGTTACTATCTCCAGCATCCAAACAAATCTTTAAATCTTTACGCATCCAATCAACAGCAAAACCATGCTCAAACTCATCGTTGAGCATCGTCTCGTAACGATTAGACATCTGCCAACTCCCAGCGGCACCTTGAGAAATTACCTCAATAACCGCACTTCCATCCAATCCAGCTTTTTCTGCAAAATGAAGTGCCTCTGATAGACCCTGCACCAACCCTGCTATAGCTATTTGGTTGCACATTTTTGTTTTCTGCCCAGCGCCGGTGTCTCCAATTCGACGACAAATCTTAGAATATACCTCTAAGATCGGCTCAGCCAGTTTGTAATCGCTTTCATTCCCACCACACATTATTGACAATACACCGTTTTCTGCTCCTGCTTGCCCACCAGAAATGGGGGCATCAATAAATCCAATTCCAAATTCTTGTGACTTTTTATGAAGCTTTTCAGTTACTTGAGCCGATACTGTTGTATGATCAATAAAAAGTGCTCCCTTTTTCATATTGGAAAAAGCACCGTGTTCACCGATTGTTATATCTAGAAGATCGTTGTCATTTCCCACACATGACATAACAAAATCTACATCTGTGACAGCTTTATATGGAGATTCGGCATTACTACCCTTGAATTCTGAATTCCATCTTTTTGCTTTCGAATGAGTTCTATTATAAACAGTAACCGTGTGACCTGCAGTGGCAAGATGTCCAGCCATAGGATATCCCATTACCCCTAAACCTAAAAAAGCAATTTTTGCCATAGCATTTCCCCTCAATTTCTGATTTTGCTAATTTTGGTTTACAATCTATGAAGTTTCAATAGCCATTCGGTCATCAAGAGGAAAAAATGGCAAGAGTTCTACACTGGATATTTAGAATAATTGGTGGATCCTTAATTTTATCCTTTATTACATTAGCTTGTATTTTTTACATCGTACTCAGATCAATTCCTGACTACGACAAAAGTGTTGAATTACCCGGAATAACAGGTCCTATTGAGATCGTACGTGACACGTTTAATGTGCCACATATATACGGCAAAAATGATAATGATCTGTACTTTGGTCTAGGTTATGCACATGCACAAGATAGGCTTTGGCAATTAGTGGTGGACCGTTTGACGGCACAAGGAAGGCTATCTGAAATTTTCGGCAAGCAAGCTCTTCCCTTAGATGAATTTATGAGGCGCCTAAACATATACTCACTTGCTCAGGACTCGGTGATTGCACAGGACACTAAGACTCGAAAAGCCTTGGAGTCTTACGCAGCGGGTGTAAATGCTAGATTTTTGGAAATTAATCGTGAGTCACTCGGACGTGGAGCCCCTGAACTACTCTTGTACAACATACCTTTGGCGTCATGGCACCCCGCCGACAGTATCGCACTTTTGAAATTGTTTGCTGTGAATTCAAGTAGCCACTATGCGAAAGAAATTCTAAGAGCCAGAACTCTAATAACTCTTCCTGACGCGAGAAGGATAAAAGATATTTTACCCGATTCTCCAGGAATGAATGGCGAAGCAACTACAGAGGTTTTAGGAAAACTGGACAGAAAAGTTTCTTTACCTCCCTCAAAAATTGAGTTTAGCTCAAACTTTTTTAATAATTTCACGAATAAACGATTTGCTGGTGCCTCAAACTCTTTTGCAGCAAGAAACCATAGAACAGCAGCTGACGGCACATTACTAGCAAATGACGCACATTTTAAATTAAGTGTACCTAGCCAATTTTATTTGGCTCATTTAGATATATCAGATGGTGGGGTCATAGGTGGAACAATACCAGGAATACCCACAATAATCACTGGGCGAACTCCGTATATAGCTTGGGGTATCTCTGCCTCATATGCTGATGATCAAGATTTATATGCAGAAGAAGTAAAGGAGAGTGATAGCTCTATGTATAGATCTCTAAATGGATGGAAGAAGTTTAGAACAGAAGAGACTTACATAAAAATAAAAGGGGATAAATCAAAAAAAATTACTTTAAAATGGAGTGAAAACGGACCCATTCTGAATAAGAAAACCTCACAAATTTCTGATATTACTCCCGAAGGTCATGAAATGGCACTTAGTTGGACTATGCTTTCTCCTAAAGACACCTCACTTTCTGCTTTAATTAACCTAACCTATTCCAAAGATCTTTCGACTGCTTTAAAAGCTCTTGAGAAACATGTAGCTCCCTCATTGAATTTCACCATAATTGACACTGAAAATATAGCACTTCAACTTGCGGGGAGACTTCCAATTAGAAGCGCAAATCACGCCACTGAAGGTCGTTTGCCAAGTTTCGGATATGTAAATGAAAATAGATGGCTAGGATATAAATCTTACAATACTAATCCACGATTCATTAATCCCGAAAATGGATTAATTTCAAATACAAACAATAAAGTTTCAAATGACAAGTTTCCTAATCATATTTCATTTGATTGGGGCGATACTCAGAGAATTGAACGATTATCCCGTTTAATGGAATCTCGAAAAGTCCATACAAGAGAAAGCTTTATAGAGGCACAATTAGATACAGTAAGCTTTCCTGCAAAATCATTACTCCCAATTATCGGAGCCAATCTGTGGTACAAGCCAATAACCACTGCAAATTCTGACTTGGATCAAGATGTGAAAGTAGCACTTAAGCTTCTTGCGGAATGGAATGGTGAGATGAATGAACATTTACCAGAACCCTTAATTTTTTATTCTTGGATGCAAAACCTGCAAAAAAGACTGATCCAAGATGAATTAGGAGCACTTTCACAAGAATTTAGAAATTTTGATCCTATCTTTCTGGAACGTGTGTTCAGAAATATAGAAGGCGCATCAGCTTGGTGCGATATTGTGCAAAGTGCCCCCTTGGAAAATTGTGAAAAAGTGGCAGAACTTGCACTTTATGATGCGGTATCTGAGCTCAAGGACAGGTATGAAATTGACATTACATCCCTTAGATGGGGTGATGCTCACACAGCGATGCACGACCATTTAACACTGGGACATATTCCCGTTTTAAATCTATTAATTAACTTAAGGCAATCTGTATCAGGTGGTGATTTTACACTGCAGAGAGGGTTAAGTTCCGGAGATCCCTATAAACCATTTGAAAACGTCCATGCAGCTGTCTACCGTGGAGTTTACGATTTTTCCGATCCAAACAGCTCACTATATGTAATTTCTACAGGACAATCCGGTCATTTATTTTCAAGACATTATGATGATCTTGGGCAATTGTGGCGTCGTGGGGAGTATATTACAATGTCTCTTGATCCAGACCTGGCCAGGGCTGCATCAAATGGATCTACAAAAATCATTCCGGCATCAAAGTTACAATAGATCAAACTGCTTCCGTTGCTTTTCGCTCCACCTTAAAACCATTTTATAGTTTTCATCTACTAAGCGCTCAGACTCAACCACCCCATTTCTGTACAGCCAAGCTCTTCTTTTACCATCAGTCACAGATACATTCCTGATATCCTTACTATATCTTGCCGAGATCACATTAATAATACCTGTCTTAAGATTTTCCAAACCGGCTCCAGAAGCGGCACAAACTGGATAAATCTTTCTTTTATTGAAACTTATATCGGGTTGTTGAAGTTTCTGACATTCTGAGTGTAAATCTATTTTGTTCCACACCTCCAAGACAGGAGTATTCTCATCCAGCCCAATCTTTTCTAAAATGTCTGATACATCTTGAGAATGACCGTCAGTATTGGGGTGGCTAATATCTCTGACATGTAAAATTAAATCAGAACTTAGAACATCCTCGAGAGTTGAACGACGAACAGTAGGATCAAGAGTAGCAAATAGCATATCTTTGCACACAACATCTTCATTTGTTAGCTTATTGAAAAGTGTTGATTTTCCAGCATTAGTATATCCAACAAGCGAAATAATTGGCATAGCTGTTTTAGATCTCCTTTTCCGGTGCAGTTCTCTGGTTTTGACCACTTTTCGAAGTTGGCGTTCAAGGCTTTTTAATTGAGAGTCAATTGCTCTTCTGTCAGATTCAATCTGTGTTTCTCCGGGACCTCCAACAAAACCTAATCCGCCACGCTGTCTTTCCAAATGCGTCCACGCTCTTACAAGTCTCGTGCGCTGATATGAAAGGGCGGCCATTTCAACTTGCAATACACCTTCTCTCGTTGCTGCCCTATTCGAGAAAATCTCCAATATTAAACTTGTACGATCAAGGATTTTCACATTCCAAGCTTTCTCAAGATTTTTTTGCTGAACTGGAGATACATTACAATTCATAAATACTATTTTTACATCATTACATGAAATTAAATCCTGCAGCTCATTTTGCTTCTGTTTAGTAAAAATAGCTGAAGGACAAAAAGAAGAAATTTTTACTACCTGAGAACCCGCTAACTCCAGTTCTGGTAAGGCAGTTGAAAGTGAAAGCGCTTCCTTGTGCTTAAAATTAGCTTCTGCTTCATTAAAATTTGACCGTAATTCTACTTGAAATACCCAAATCCGTGTTTTCACACGACCAACCCTATTCAACTGGGCTCTTCTCCATCATACAAAGAGACATTTTGAGAAGGCATTATAGTAGAAATAGCATGTTTATAGACAAGCTGGGACTGCCCATCTCGACGTAAGAGTATGCAAAAGTTATCAAACCAGGTGATTACGCCCTGTAATTTAACACCATTTATCAGAAAAACAGTTACCGAATTTTTTTCTTTTCGAACCTGATTTAAAAATGCGTCTTGTAAATTCTGACGGTCGGATGCCATTTATAAGCCTCATTAATTGTTTTAAAGTTATATTGGCATAAAAATATAAATAACAACAGCTAAATTAGAAATCAATATCAAAGAGATTTTGACCCTTAAAGTTATTTTCTCCAAACTGAAGGAGATACCAGAGCAACTATCACCAATATTTCAAGTCGACCTAGTATCATTGCTATTCCAAGCAAAAATTTATATATCTCGTTTACATCAGTAAGTAATAATTCATATCCAGCATTAACGAATAGAGGACCTGTGGTAGTAAGTGCAGAAACTGAGAGAGCAAGACCTGGCCCAATATCATTAAAGAGCATTGAAAATACTAAAGTAAAAAAAGCCAAGGCGGCCATGAAAAGCATAAAAAACACCCATGCCATGAGACGATTACTTTTATTATCAGAAATTAAACCTTTTCCTTTTTTTGAAGGAATTGAATTAGGGTGAAGCATCATGTCAACCTCCTGAGCAGCATTCCTGTAAAGAAAATAGACCCTTAATAATTTTACTCCTCCAGCCGTCGTGGCAACTCCTCCTCCAATTATGGTTAGCCCCATAAGAGCAACTACTGTCATCTCTGATGTGGGGTAATAAAGATCGTTAAACCATACATTACTTTCATTACCCATGGTTACTAAATATGATGTGACAGTGAAAAATATTCCCCACAAATGTTTGAAAAGGATTAATAGACTAATTTCGGCATTTTCTTCAATTAGGACAATAAATGAATTGGCAAAAAAAAGACACGTCACAGCCAAAATAATGATTGAAGCTAAGCGAATTTCCGGATCTTTAAAAAGTCTAAACTTCTGAATTTCATTGATATCACGTATGAATAATGATTTTGACAATGCAAAGGCAAAAAATAACAAAATAATTCCCTCTACGATGAAAATATTATTTGCATCATAGCTCGTTACCTCAAAGCCAGAAGTCGATATTACATACATAGACATTAAAATAGCTTTGAAAGCTGGAACGCCTGAGACAGTTAATAGAAACCATAAGGAAATTGTAATTACGACGTAAATTGGAATTAATTGGCGTGCGCAATTTAATACAGAATTACTACTTTTATCACCCTTATTCGACGGTCCACCAGGAAAATCAGTTACAATAATTTCAAATCTACTAATATTTAACGGCAATAAAATACTTATTGCACCTATCCAAAAAAATACACCACCAATCCAAGAAACCATTGCTAACCATAACTGAAAAGCACTTCCATCTGACGTACCGACAGAAGTAATCTTTAAACCTGTAGTTGAAAAAGCACTTACCATTTCAAGCCAACCGTCTAAAAAGTTAACATAGTCAAAGCAAAGAATTATTGGCATAGCCATAAATATGGGTAAAAAGAGATATGCGAGAATAAATGAAACTAGCTTTTCAAAGTTATTTTGTATCTTAACAATATTACTCAAAGCAATAGAGATTAACAGAAAGAGAAATACACCAGCGAAGCTGCTATAGAGAAATGTTCTACCAACAAAATAATCTTTTTCTACAAAAGCAACTATAGAAGGTATCATCATAAATAAAGCAATGATCACAAATAATTGTAAAAAAATTGCCCTATCTAATATTGAGAACCTCATCTTAAAAAAAGTCTATAGAAACTTGAAGAAGCCGTTCTACTTCGGGAATATCTTCAGCCATTGTAAAAAGGGCTATTGTATCACCCTCCTCGATCAACGTGCCTCCAGAAGGCTTAACAAACTCTTCATTTTTAATTAGACCGCCAACTAATACACTTTCCGGAAACTCAATATCACGAATTTTTTGTCCAGCAATTGGAGATGTCGAAAGAACCTCTGCTTCCAATATTTCAGCTTCAGCATCACCTATTGCATAAACACCTTTGACGCGCCCATGTCGAATATGTCTTAAAATCGAGCTAACAGTTGTTGCTCTTGGATTAATGTATGCATCGATACCAAGCGGTTGCATTAATGGAACCAATGTGGGATCATTAATCAACGCGATAGCCATTTTACATCCTTGAGCCTTAGCTCGAACGGCAGCAAGCATATTTGTTTTATCATCATCAGTAATGGCTAAAACTGTATCAGCCCTAGAGACATTGGCCTCGGACAAAATACTTACGTCTAATCCATCACCATTTAACACGATAGTTCGCTCTAGATTTTCGGCGGCTACCTCAGCAATATTGATATTTTTTTCTATTATTTTTGTTGAAATCTTTTTTTGGTTTGCCTCAAGTTGCGAGGCTACTCTTTGTCCCACATTACCACCACCAATTATAACTATACGATTTTGTTCCAAATTTGGCTTACCAAAAACCTCAACAGATCTATAAGCATCATCCACGTGACACATAAGATAACATTCATCACCTGAAAAAAGTTGGTCGCCTGACTCGGGTGAAAAGAGAGTTCCTTCACGCCGGACGGCGACAACCAGAGTTCTAAGTGTAGAAAACAAATCAGTTAACTGCTTTAGTGGTGTATTTAAGACCGGGCAGTCTTCATCTAGCCGTAAGGCGATAAGTTGTGCTTTTTTATTCAAAAACATTTCAGTGTCAAATGCAGCGGGTGCTGCCATGCGCTTCAATGCTGCATCCGCAACTTCCCTTTCAGGACTAATTACAACATCAATTGGTAAATGGTCTCGCCGGTAAAGATCAGAATAAATCGCATTTAGATACGACTGACTTCTAAGCCGAGCTATTTTGCGCGGGATCGAAAAGATTGAGTGTGCAACTTGGCAGGTCACCATGTTTACCTCGTCAGAATATGTTGCAGCAATAATCATATCAGCATCCCGCGCGCCTGCTCTATCCAAGATATCTGGATAAGAAGCAAATCCAGAGATACCCTGCACGTCTAGAGTATTTGTAGCACGGCGGATTAATTCTGGATCATTGTCTACTACCGTTACATCGTTGCGTTCTCCCGACAGGTGGCGGGCTATTTGCCACCCAACTTGACCAGCACCACAAATTATCACTTTCATACTTAGCTCCTGTTATCATCAGAAATGGATGAACTAATTTTATTTATGAAATATACATTGAAATCGTCAATCATCCTCTTTTTGAGTCCTCGAAATAGAAACCACACCTAGTGATTTTAACTTCCGATGCAATGCACTGCGCTCCATTCCCACGAACTTTGCAGTCTTTGAAATGTTTCCATTAAACCTATTAATTTGAGTTACTAAATATTCTCTTTCAAAAGCCTCTCTTGCCTCTCTAAGCGGCATCGTCGCAATTGGACCAGAGGCAACATTATTCAAATTTTCATTTGTTGAGTTTGTTTCTGAAGGTAACTCCTCAATTGATACGTCTCCCTGTCCGTCGCCCAGAATAAGAACTCTTTCAACCATATTTTTTAACTGTCTAATGTTACCAGGCCACGCCATAGTCTGAAGCATAGTTGAAGCTTCGAGTGAAAGCTGCCTGAAATTTAAACCCTGCGTTTCATGAAAAGTTTTAGCAAAATGCTCAAACAATAATGGAATATCTTCAAGTCTTTGTGAGAGTGATGGTACGTTTATCGGAACCACATTAAGTCGGTGATAGAGCTCCTCTCGGAAAGATCGCTGCTTAATTGCTTCCCTTAGATCTTGCGATGTTGAAGAAATTACCCGAAGATCAACTCTCACCTCAGACTTTCCATTTACTCGTTGAAATTTCTGATCAACGAGTACTCTTAAAATTTTTGACTGCGTCTCCAATGGCATGTCTGCTATCTCATCAAAGTAGATGACGCCGCCATCGGCTTGAGAGAGTAAACCATCAGATGGCAAACTAGTCCCAGCATCTCTGCCAAATAGCACATCTTCCATCCTATCTGGAGCAATAGAGGCACAATTGACAATTACAAATGGTTTAGATGCCCTTTCAGAATTTGCATGAATATATCTTGCTGCCATTTCTTTACCACTACCTGAACCACCAGTTAGCAAGACCCTCCCATTAGTCTTAGTAACTTTATCCAAATTAGTTACGAAATTTTTGAATATATTTGACTCGCCAACCATAACCGATAAAGGAGTATCTTTCCGTTTCAATTCAAAATTCTCCTGACGCAACCGAGAGGTTTCCATCGCGCGCCTTACAACAACAAGTAATTGTTCTATATTGAAGGGCTTTTCAATAAAGTCGTAGGCACCCTGCTTTATAGCAGCAACGGCAATCTCAATATTTCCATGCCCTGAAATTATAACAACCGGAACCTGGGGGAATTCCCGTTTTGCTTTTACTAATATGTCAATTCCATCCATTTCATTATCTTTTAACCAAATATCGAGTATTAATAGCCCAGGCACAGATTTTTTTAATTCTTGAAGACAATCATCGGCACTACCACAAAGTCTCGTTTGATATCCCTCGTCTATTAATATCTCCGAAATGAGCTCGCGAATATCGCGTTCATCATCAACTATCAGGATATCTTTCATAGTTCTTCTCCAAGTTTCAGTCTCAATTTTCGTTTATGGTAAAAAGAGGTAGCTCTATTATGGCAGCAGCACCAACGTTACTACTATTTTTGTATTTAGGGGCATCCTCTAGTCGGAATGTTCCACCGTGTTCTTCAATTATTTTCTTAACTATCGCTAAACCCAAGCCAGTACCATTTTCACGTGTTGTTACATATGGCTCAAACAATCGCGCTCTGTCAGCGGGCAAACCCACGCCATTATCAACAACTGAGACTTCAAGAAATGTATCGTGGCGCTTAACGGTAATGTCTATTTGACCGTTAACTTCGGAGGACTCGTCCTTATTCTGTCTACTTTCAATCGACTCCCCTGCATTTTTCAACAGATTGATCAGCACTTGTGAAATCATCGTTGCATCCAATTCAAACATAATCGGACCTTCAACAATGTTTCTCTTAAATAAAATTTCTGGAAAGCCGGATTGTTGCAGTGAAATAGCAGAATTCACAACTTTAATGATATCCTCAGACTGCTTTTCCGGTTCAGGCATCCTTGCAAATTTTGAAAACTCATCCACAATTCGGCTGAGATCATTGGTCTGTCTGACAATTACTTCTGTCATATCAGCTAGCGTATCACTCTCTCTGTCCACAAGAGGCATGAACTTCCGCTTTATTCTCTCAGCTGACAATCTAATTGGAGTTAGTGGGTTTTTAATTTCATGAGCTATTCGCTGCGCTACATCTCCCCAAGCAGCCGCTCTCTGAGCAGATACAAGTTGCGTAACGTCGTCAAAAGCCACAACAAAACCATCAATATTATCATCTTCATCTTTCATGGGCGCCATTCTGACTAAAAGGTTCTCCAATCTACCCGCTCTCAACAGCTTAATTTCCTGCTGAAAGCTTTTCAAATTGTCATTAAATAGCGCGGTAAACATTGGTGCAAATTCTGGAACTAATATATCGAGCGTAGTATTTTCTAAATTTTTATCATCACAGTTTAGCAAACTGATAGCAGAACGATTAATAAAGGATATTTTTCCACTCGGATTTAAGCAAATTACTCCAGAGGTAACAGAAGCCAGAACACTATCAAAAAGCCTCCGTCTCTCATCAATTTGAGAGGTGTTTTGTAACAGCTTATCACGTTGTATCTTTAACTGACCTGTCATACGATTAAATAGCTTAGAGAGCTGAGCTATTTCATCATCACCGGTTTCTTCGCGTACCCTTACATTAAGCTCACCTTTAGCAATTTTTTGTGCAGCACCGGTCAAACGACCAATCGGTCTAGATAGTCTTTCTGCAAACCACAAACCCAATAACACTGAGCTCATGATCATTAGTATAGCAAACGCAAGATACACAAGTGCAAAGTTAAATAATACCTTGCCTTTTTCATTTTCTAGTTGCTGGTATAAAGATGCTGTTTCCTGTGTCTCATCAAGTAAGTTAAGTAAATTTCCATCTACCAAGCGTGTTACGTAAAGATAATGTCGAGGAAAACCATCAATATAAACCAAGGCACGGATTTCATTATTGTCCCAATCCTCAATAATTTGAACTTGCTTCAATGCAGCATCAAAAAGTGAAGGTTCTGGCTCATCGTAATCAAATGCATAATTACGAAAACCCCTAAGTTTTATCTTTCCTTGATCATCAATAACAAAGGCCTCTTTCATTCCCCTTTGCATCTCTTGTTGCAGCTTTGCCAAATGAGTCCTAAACTCAGAAAAATCTGTACCTAGTCGGCTCTTTCTAAAACTCCCTAAGTCATTAGCTAAATCGGTAATGTCTTCTACCATCGCTTCCCGCTGTTCAGTCTCATAAGCCTCAGCAGCAGACCTGGACGCACCTATTACACTTTGAACCCTGTCAGAAAACCAAGCTTCAAGCCCCATATTGACCGTGAAAGTAGCGAAGACAGCTACCCCAATTGTAGGCAACAACGCCATTACTGTAAAAAATCCAGTTAAACGTAAATGTAGTTGCGAGCCAGCTGACCTTTGTCTTCTCTGTGAAATAATCCGCAATATTCTCAATATTACGAACGCAACTATTGTGATTACATATATAAGATCTGCCAATAAAACTAGCTGGAGCAGCCTAGACTGCGCTCGCAAATCAAAAGGACCTAGCACAACATATGTAACAAAAGCCAAAAATGGACCCAGAAAAACTAGATAAATAGTGGAAGAAGCCCTTACACGATCTAACGCCCTAGTATTTAAAAACCTGGTTAGAGAAAACCGCATTGTACTTACTGACACAAAGACTCACTTATACATATTGTTGACAATATGTAACACTATTGTTGCCGCATTACATCAGTTTTCTTCTTCTTGTTACTTGAATATCTAATTCAGATATCTTTTTGCGGAGCGTATTCCGATTTATTCCAAGCAAATTTGCACACTTAGCCTGATTACCCCCAGTTGCATCCAAGGCAATTGTTATAAGCGGAAATTCAACTTCTTTTAATATTCTTTGATAAACACCGTTTGGTGGAAGTTGCGAGCCATGAAGATCAAAATATCTTCTTAGGTGCTTTTCGACATCGGATGCGAGTCTATCGCTTTTTCCGTTTGACAAGACTGCATCTACTTCAGGTTGGTTAGACAATGCTTGCTCGACTTCACCAAGTGAAATGACTGCCTCTTTTGCCGTCAATCCAAGCCTTTTAACCATATTCTCTAGCTGCCTAACATTTCCTGGCCAAGTATATGTCTGTATTAATTTCATCGCAGACGAGTCAAAACTTCTTGAAATGCCAGTTTCTTTGTCAACTTTTTCCAGAAAGAAGCTTGCTAATAAAGGGATATCCTCAAACCGTTCCCTAAGTGGAGGAACTGTTATAGGAGCCCCTCCCAAACGATAAAAGAGATCACGCCTGACTTTTTGATCATCCACTGCCTCAGTCATATCCCCAACTAAAGTAGCCAGAAAACGTGGAGAGTGTTCTCCAGGTGAGTCAATCATACTAACCAATCTTCCTTGCTCGGCTGGCCCCAAATCCGATATCTCTTCTATAAGAATTGTGCCATCTTTTGCACGTGCAAGAATTTTAGAAGGCCCATCCAATTCGACTAAATCATCCGCCCTCATTCTCACTAAAGGCATATTCCTTCTATCCGAAAAATCATGTAGTACTTGTGCAACCAACGTTTTACCAGTTCCTGACTCACCAGATATTAATACTGGTAATTCAGAATTCATTAGCCTGGCCACAAAACGGTAGAGATTTTGCATTGAAGCAGTTTTGCCAACTATTGGTAAGCCTTCATCAGCCGCATCCATGTTAGTAGTTCTGATAGAAGCATTCGACGAAGCCGAAAGACCCTTTCCTTTTTTTGACAATGCCTTTGCGCATCTCTTCATTAAGTCTGGCAAATCAAATGGTTTAGGCAAGTAGTCATATGCATCTGCTTCTGCTGCTTGAATTGCGGTCATGATAGTGTTTTGGGCGGAAATTACGATAACTGGTAAATCTGGGCGATCCTGAGCAATTTTTGGCAACATCTCTAACCCATTCCCATCCGGCATCATGACATCAGTAATTACTGCATCGCCTTTTCCTTCCGAAACCCATCGCATTAGCGTCGTTAAACTGGAAGTTGCATGGACTTTTACGCCTGCGCGCGTAAGCGCCTGAGTGAGTACTGTACGAATTGTCCTATCGTCATCTGCAACTAAAACAGTGCCATCCATCCTAAATTCCTCTTAATTAAGTTTCGTCACAAAAGGTAAAGAAATACGAAACACAGTATATCCAGGCTTAGACTCGAGAGATATTAAACCATTGTGATCCGAGATAATTTTACTTGTTAATGCTAGACCGAGACCAGTTCCATTATCGCGCCCTGAAACGAAAGGATCGAAAATTTCATCTCTTATGTCATCAGAAACTCCAGGACCATTATCTATGACCTCGACCTGGATCGGCATAGAGTGGCCAGAGCCATCAGCTCTTCGTAGTTTAAAGCTGTGTTCAAAAAATGTACGTAATTTAATGTTACCATTATTTGGCTGCACTTCAGAGGCATTTTTAATTAAATTTAAAAAGACTTGAAGTAATTGATCTGGATCTCCGTAAACTAATGGCAAAGAAGGATCATATTCCTCTTTAAAATTTATATGTGCACTAAAGCCTAACTTCGCTGAACGCTTCGCCCTATCTATTACATCATGAATATTTAGTGGTTTAGGATCAATCGATTTCAAATTCCCAAACTGCTCAACCTGCTCTAATAAAGTTAAAATTCTTCTAGTTTCGGCAACAATCAAATCTGTAATTTCTAGATCATTTGCCGAAAGTCCCATCGACAATAACTGTGCCGCTCCCGTAATACCTGCAAGAGGGTTTTTAATTTCATGGGCCAGCATTTCAGCCATCCCTATGGCAGACTTTGCGGCTGCTTTTACAGACTTGGAGTGGGAAATTCGACCAGCAATCTCTCGTGGGGCAATCAATATGATAGTACTACCTTCAAGACCAATGATTGGTGCAATCTGTATGTTACAACGGACTGGATCTCTTCCGTTAGCTCCTACTTTGACATCTGTAATGAACAAAGGAGAATTAAATTTTTTTACTTTCTTGTAGCTATCCTCTAAAGATGCATCAATTGCTATTAGGTCCCATATACTTCTATTTTTAAGGGATTTGCTTGATGCATTTAAAAACCCCTCACCAGGCGGATTAACCTCAACAACAATGTCTTCGCTGTTTAAAACAACAGACGGAAGTGGGATAGACATCCAAACTTTCTCATAATCCACATTCATTGGTTAAGCCGCTCTGGTATTTCAAAAAGCTTTCTAATTACCTCTTTTGAAGAGTTCTCTTTTAAAAAATCTGTTGATAATTTTGTTGATAAACCAAAAATATCCAAATAACGCTTTAAATGTTTTCGAGCTATCCTTACGCCAAGAGATTCGCCATAAAATGTTAAGATTTCGTCGTAGTGCCCCACAATTAACTCAATAAGCCTCAATACGTTAGGACTTGGCGGCTGAGGCTTTTTATTTAAGAACGCTGATATTTGAGAGATTAGCCAAGGCTTACCGATAACACCCCGCCCGATCATTAATCCATCAGTCTCCGACAACTTTAAGGCTTCGCTGGCCGAGCGTATATCTACAATATCTCCATTAGCTATAACGGGGATCTAGACGCGCCTTCAAAGAAACAGGTAAATCAACAGCGTTAACAACGCTTTCTATAATTGCCGACGCTTTTTTCAAATCACGCATAAGCGCTGAGCCAGAATAACCTCCAACGACTTTTTTTGCAGGACAGCCCATATTAATATCTATTGCCCTAGCGCCAAGATCCGAAACTATTTTTGCTGCTTCGCCCATTGCTTTTGGTTCACACCCAGCGAGCTGGACTGCTGTATTAGAAAAACTGCTACCCAATTCGATTTTTTGGTTTTTTACATTTCTCGACAGCACGCTATGATCAGCTATCATTTCACTAAAAACCATGTCCACACCAAATTTAGAAACCACGTTTCTGAATGGTAAATCCGTAACTCCTGCCATTGGAGCTAAAAGAACAGGAATTTTGCCCTTTTCTATGATCGAATTTAGCGTCAAAATAACTCCATAATGTTAGAATTAGAGTTCTAATTAAAGTTGAACAATATTTTATGCTATTTTTTTCATCAATCTACATCAAATGATTAAATATTAGGCAAGTATTGATTTATTGAATATTTTTAGAAGAACACTTAGACCATTCTTGAGATCCAATAATAAAAGTGTGACAGATCGATGAAAATTAGTGCCGTAATACTTGCTGCTGGTAGAGGAACGCGAGCTGGAGGTGCAAATCCTAAACAATGGCAGAATTTAGGTAATAAACGAATTATCGACCATTCAATAGATTTATTTAAAAATATTGCCAGGATTAATAATATTATGGTCGTTCTCCATCCAGACGATCTTCATCTTTTAGATAGAAGCGATGTTTTAGTTACAAAAGGTGGGCATACAAGATCAGCGTCCGTTAAATTTGGCCTTGAGGCATTGAAACAAAATGATATGCCAGATTACGTACTAATTCATGATGCAGCACGACCCTCAACTCCACTAACTGTTATCAATGATGTAATTGATAACTTAGAAACAGCCGATGCTGTATCGCCTGGCTTACCTGTTACCGACACACTTTGGGAGGTCATTGACGAAAACGTGGTGCGAACCCAAAGCCGGAGAAATATCTGGCGAGCTCAAACGCCACAGGGTTTTAACTTCAAAAAAATACTCGAAGCTCATACGGTTAGTTCATCAACTGCGACTGATGATGTTGAAGTTGCCACTTCAGCAGGACTTAAAGTAAAAGTAATATACGGTAGTGAAAAAAATATTAAAATAACAACAGCCGAAGATTTTGATCGCGTTAAGGCTGTGTTAGGATATTAATTATGGATATAAGAATTGGTCACGGTTTTGATGTACACGCTTTTGAGGAAGGTAATTTTGTAATCTTGGGTGGCGTTAAAATTTCTCACACCTCTAAGCTCAGCGGACACTCGGACGCAGATGTGCTACTGCATGCGATAACAGACGCTATTTTCGGAGCCCTAGCAGAGGGAGACATTGGCACTCATTTTCCACCAGATGACGTAACCTGGAAGGATGCCCCTAGCGAGATTTTTCTCAAATATGCAGTGAAACTTGCAAAAAGTAAAAACTTTAAAATTGGTAATGTTGATTGTACTATAATTTGTGAAAAGCCAAAAATTAAACCTCATGCTGAATTAATAAAGAAAAATATACAAAATATCATAAATGTAAAAAAAGACAGAGTTTCTGTGAAAGCAACAACCAGCGAAAGATTGGGGTTTACTGGGCGTGAAGAAGGAATTGCTGCTATAGCCACGGCAACTCTTATCACCCCATGAGTGCAGGAATTGCCACAATTTTTGGTGTTGGTTATCTTCGGCCCGCTCCTGGAACTTGGGGCTCTCTGTTTGCCCTCATTCTCGCAATCCTATTGTTAGAAGCTTTTGGAATTATAGGGTTTGTATTTGCTCTGTTGTTTGCTTCCGTATTTGGATGGTGGGCTACAAGCGAATATTTAAAACAAACGACAACTAAAGATCCCTCCGAGGTTGTTATTGATGAGCTTATAGGACTGTGGATTGCAGTTCTACCAGTTGCCTGGGCATTATTTCATTATACCCTATCCTCGTTAGACCTATGGCCAGGATGGATATCTTCATTTTTCTTTTTTCGCATATTTGATATTTATAAGCCGTCGTTAATCGGCTGGGCAGATAAGAAAAATGGGACGTTGGGAGTTATGCTTGATGATATTTTTGCTGGGATCGCTGCTGCAATATGTACAATTATTTTAGCAGTGTTTTACCATGGTATTTATTAAAGATGTCTGATCTAAAAAGTTTATCTTACCTCGCAATAAAACGAGGGAGTAAAATTGTTTCTGCCGAAAGCTGTACTGCAGGTATGCTTGCTGCTTCGCTAACTGAAATGCCTGGCTCTTCAGCGTTTTTTGAGCAAGGGTATATTACCTATTCAAATCGTTCTAAAATTAGCGTTTTAGGAGTAGAGAGTAAGACTTTAGCAAAGTATGGAGCTGTAAGTGAAGAAGTCGCAAAACAGATGGCCAAAGGAGCTTTAAATAGATCAAATGCCACTATAGCTGTTTCAATCACAGGTATTGCCGGTCCTGGTGGTAGCGAATACAAACCCGAAGGTTTAGTTTGCTTTGCGATTGCCCAAAAAAATAGTGAAGTGAGAGTTGAAACGATAGAATATGGTCCATTAGGAAGAAGTAATATTAGATCTTCAGCAGTCGAAAAAGCAATAGAACTATTACATGAGGAACTCTCGGTAACTTAATCAGGATAAAGAGCCATTGCCTGCTTTTCGAATGCAGTTAAGACACGATGCATTGCTTCATTAAAAACTACACCTATAATTTTTTGCAATACAGCATTTTTCATTTCAAAATCTACGTAAAAAGAAACCTCACTCCCGCTAGTGACACCTTTAAATGCCCATTTGGAATGCATTCGTTTGAAAGGTCCGTCTATATATTCAGTAATTATTTGGTTCTCAGATCGTATTAGGGTAACCTTACTTCCAAACTTTTCACGGAATACTTTAAAACTAATAACAAGATCAGCCTCTAGTACCTCATTATTTTCAATAAAACTTCTAGAGTGTATTCTTGCCGCTGAACACCAAGGTAGAAATTGGGGGTAACTGTTTACATCCGCCACCAATTCAAACATCTGTTCCGGCTGATATTTTAAAATTTTTGATTCAGAGTGAATAGGCATTTCGAATTTTTTGTAGTGACAGTTTGTCAGAGATACGTAATGTTATTGAAAAAATAAAGGGTGATTTTATGTCAGAGCGACCATATGTCATTGATGAAATGATTTCTGCAAAAGCAATTGCGGCCAGGGTAGAGGAGCTATGCAAAAATATTCAGAATGAATTCGTAGGTACAGATAAACTCATTGTCGTGGGTTTGCTGCGAGGTTCATTCGTATTTATTGCAGACTTGGTGCGTGAATTAGATCTGCCGGTAGAAGTTGATTTCTTGGAAGCATCGTCTTACGGCGATGGTATGGAAAGCTCAAGAGAAGTGCGCATATTGAAAGACCTGAGGGGTGCAATTGAAGGAAGAGACGTACTGGTCGTAGAAGATATAGTCGATACTGGCTATACTTTGAGCCATGTAATAGCATTACTAAAATCGAGAGGTCCTGCTCGGTTAAAATCAATTGCTTTACTAGATAAGCCAAGCAGACGAGAGATTGATGTAAAAGCAGATTGGACGGGTTTTAAGATACCAGATGAGTTTGTTGTTGGTTATGGAATTGACTATGCTCAACGCAACAGAAATTTGGACCACATTGGGAAAGTCCGATTTACTGGCTAGAATACACCTAGTCTATTTTTATTTCCCTCTCCATATCGGATCACGTTTCTCAGAAAAGGCGCGAGCTCCCTCTAATTGATCTTCTGAACGATACAAGGTTTCAACCGTTCGAAATTGACTTTTTGTAATCATATTTAAGGCATCGTTAAACTTCATATCTTCTGCTTCGCGAACAACTTCCTTTATTGCAGCATATACCAAAGGAGGACCTGAAGCTAAAAGTTCAGCTAGCTCTCTAGCTTTTGAAAGTAAATCATTTGACTTGTGAACCTGGTTAATCAAACCCCATTTCGCTGCTTCCTCGGAATCAAGCCATCTTCCAGTAAATAACATTTCCATTGCTATGTGATATGGGATACGTTTTGGCAGCTTTAATGATGCAGCATCTGCAACAGTGCCAGAACGTATTTCTGGCAAGGCAAATGAAGCATGCTCTGCCGCCAGTATAATATCTGCAGAAAGAGCTAATTCAAGACCTCCGCCGCAACAGATACCATTAACAGCCGCAATAATTGGTTTATTCATGTGGGGCAACTCTTGCAAACCACCAAAACCACCAACGCCATAATCGCCGTCTACCGCATCGCCATCTGCCGCAGCTTTTAAGTCCCAGCCCGCACAAAAAAATTTTTCTCCAGACCCGGTAATAATTGCAACTCTCAAATTAGGGTTATCTCTAAAATCACAAAATACATCACCCATGATCTTGCTTGTCTTTAAATCTATGGCATTTGCCTTTGGCCGATCCAAAGTAACTTCAAGAACGTGTCCGAAGATATTTGTTTTTACAGATTCAGTAGACATAAATTAACCCTAACTACATTTTTATTAAAGCATCAACAGCAATGGCTCTAGAAGCTGTGATTAAGAATGGATTTATTTCTAACTCAGACAAGTCATGACTATTCTTGATTACAAATTCCTGAAGCTTAAAAATACTTTGTATAAATGGCTCCATATTTATTGCGTCCGAGCCTCTATAGCCATCAATTACTCTTGCTATTCTCAAATCTTTAATCACAGCATTTAATTCATTTCTATTAAATGGCATGACTAAACTTTGGCTGTCGGATAAAATTTCAGTAAAAATCCCTCCAGACGCGATAGTTAGCACGAAACCATGGGCGGGATCATTGATAATACCAACCAATAACTCAAGCAGTACATCACTTATCATCTCTTCAATCAAATATTCAGAAAAAGCCATTTCAACAAAAGCTATTTTTAATTCTTCAGCGTTACTTAGACCTAATCGAACTCCCCTATTTTCAGTTTTGTGAGATAATCCAAGCGCTTTGATAGCTACAGGAAACTCAAAGGGCAGACTATCCAATAGTTCGCTATTTTTAACCACAACATTTCGTGGCGTATCGACTCCAATTTCAGATAATAATGATTTTGAATACGCCTCATCTAGCAGGCGAGAGTTTTTATTATTATTAGGTAAAATTACTGGATTTTTACATATATCTAAATCAGTTTTTTGAGTAGAGGCTGCGACTATTGCTGCTAAACCCTCGTCCATTCCACAAAGGGGAATTAGATCTTTTTGCATTAATTCTTTTGCTAAACTTTCTTCAATATTTTCAGCAAGCGTTGACAGCAAAGCAACCGGTTTTTTGATTGCTTTTTTTGTAACCATCGCGGCTTCCACAACGCAGTCCCAAGCAGCAGGATCACACAAATCTGATCTGGGAAAGTCCACAATAATTATTCCAATATCTATATTCTTACCTTGCATTATCGATATAAATGTTTGTGCCATTTTATCTGCATTTCCCCAAATGTAGGTATGATAATCCAATGGATTCGCTAGTGCCACTTTTGCTCCTAATGCAATCTCAAGGTCCTCTATTTGTATTTTTGTTAACTTTGGAAACGAAATCTGCTTACCATTGGAAATATCTGCAATTAAACTTGCCTCTCCACCAGAACAGGATACAGACGCCACAGATGCACCTAATAATCTACCATGACAGTGAAAAATTTTTAGAGTTTCGATAAATTCGGATAGGGAATCCACCCTTGCAACTCCAAGCCTTTTCATTAAGGCTGCCGCCCCCTTGTCACTGCCCGCGAGTGAGGCCGTATGAGATACCGCGGATACTTTTGCGTGTTCTGACTTACCAATTTTTATTATAACAATGGCTTTTCCCAGTTGATCGCATACACTCACTAACTTTTCAAAATTCCTTATCGACCCTAGGCCCTCCACATACAATCCCAAAGCGGTAACTCTTTTATCTTGTACGATATTCATAGCAAGTTCAGCCAGTCCAAGCTGCGCTTGATTTCCAGCAGTTACTGCGTAACCGATGGGCAAACCTCTTTTTTGCATCGTTAGATTGATCATTATATTTGAGCTTTGTGTAATAACGGCAACGCCACTATCTACGTTTTGACCCCCGTGCTGGTCCGGCCACAAACAAAAATTATCAAAATAATTTATTATACCGTAACAATTCGGTCCCAAAATGGGCATCTTTCCAGCCACATTAATCAATGTTTCTTGTAATTCATGACCATCTTTTAGCTCACTCACAGCTTCTGAAAATCCAGACGCAAAACAAACTGCACCGCCACAGTTGGCCTTCGATAGTTGCGAAATGATATCGATTGTAGCAAGCCTGTTAACCCCAACAAAAGCGGCATCAATCGGAACAGGCAACTCATCAATATTTCTGTATGTTTTACAACCACAAAACATCTCTTCAGATGGATGCACTGCAAATATCTTTCCATTAAATCCAATTTTTTTTAATTGGAAAACAATAGATTTCCCCCAAACCCCTCCCCCAATAACTAATACATTTTTAGGTTTAAGAAATCGATCTAAACTATTGATTTTAAATTTTTTTATCACTTATAATTTCACATTACTATGAGCCAAGAGGCCTTAAAAGCTCTCTGCTGATTATGTGTTTTTGAATTTCTGAAGTGCCATCCCAGATACGTTCTACCCTCGCATCACGCCAGAATCTTTCAATAGGATAGTCATTCATTAGCCCCATACCACCATGAATTTGCAAGGTCGCATCAGTGACACGTGCAAGCATCTCGGATGCATAAAGTTTCGCAGAAGCAATTTCTCTATTAGCACTCATGCCTTGGTCTAATTTCCATGCAGAACTTAATGTGAGTAGATCTGCAGCATCGATTTCAGTGATCATATCTGCTAACTGAAAACTAACACCTTGAAATTTTCCAATACTCTTTCCAAACTGCTTCCGCTCTGCACTATAATTCAATGCATATTCAAAGCATCGCCTTGCTCGGCCGACTGACATGGCGGCAACCGTAATTCGAGTTGCATATAACCAGGTGTTCATGACTTCGAAACCACCGTCTACTTCGCCTAGAACTTGCTCGTTCGATAATCGGCAATTATCGAATTCAAGGATCATATTATTATACCCTCGATGACTTACTGACTTATAACCATCTCGTATGGTAAAACCAGGCGTTCCTCTATGGGAGTTTGATCCTCACCAGTGGCAACAAATACAATCACAAAATCTGCATGATCAGCTCCTGAAATAAAATGTTTTACACCATTTAATAGCCAATCGCCCCCATCACGATAAGCCGAGCATTTCATACCTCTTACATCGGATCCTGCATCTGGTTCCGTCATAGCCAGTGCATCCATTTTTTCACCCGTTACAGCTGGCAATAAATATCTCTCTCTTTGATCACCGGTACACGCCATCAAAATATTTTGAGGACGTCCAAAAAAGTGATTTAGCGCCATCGAAGCACGGCCTAACTCACGTTCAACCAATGCAAACTCTAGATGGTTTAGGCCGGCACCACCGACTTCACTTGGAAAATTACACGCGTAAAATCCAAGATCGATAGTCTTCTTTTTTATTTCATCAGAAACTTCTTTCCGAACTACCCCGGTAGCCTCCACTTCACTCTCAAATGGATAAATTTCTTTTTCGACAAAGTTTCTGACAGTATCTACTATCATCTTCTGTTCGTCAGACAATCCAAAATCCATAACTCACCTATTTGAATATTTCTTGTAATTTTGAAGCAACTTCACCCACTGGCTCACTTGATTTTCTTATATTTAGATCGACATGAAGTAGAAATTGTTCGCAAGTAGCTAGCTCGATTTTATCTGTTTTGCGTCTCATTGTATGAAAAAGCTTAAGCTTTTTTCCATCGACAAGCAGAACAGACGTATCCACATAAATATGTTCACCGGCTAGTGTTTCATTTAAATATTTTATATGATTTTCAACTGTAAAATAACTATTTCCAGAAGCAATATACTCAGAGTCAACACCTACTGAAGATAAAAAACCATCAGCCGCATCTGAAAATACTTGACCATATCGACCCTCGTTCATGTGACCATTATAATCCGTCCAATCAACGGGAATGACCCTGTCCACGCTAACAATCATTTTATTTTTTAAAGTTTTCTTCTCAGATATCATTTTCTCATGATTAGAAATCAAATTGCCAGCGGCAAAGTTTTGCTGTTTCAGACTACGTAAAATTGCTACTAAGTTTTTGTCCCTAGTCTGCTCAAGTTCACGGATTGATTTATGGCCGGACTGGCTATCAGATTGGGATGCTATTTTTTTTACAAGCTCATCCGTCAGGTCGGGCACATCCATCAACTTTGTCCACGGCCATTGTAAGCATGGACCAAATTGAGACAAAAAATGTTGCATGCCCGCTTTGCCGCCCGCAATGCGATATGTTTCAAATAAGCCCATTTGAGCCCAACGAAGACCAAAACCATATCGAATTGCATTGTCAATTTCTGAAGTAGTAGCAATATCATCTTTTATTAGCCACAAAGCTTCTCGCCAAACTGCCTCAAGAAACCTATCAGCTAAATGAGCATCAATCTCTTTTCGAATATGCAACGGAAAGAACCCTAACATTGTTAAAACATCCATCACTTTTTTTAAATCCCGCGCAGACGTTTTCTCGCTCCCGACAACTTCGATCAGGGGCAGCAAATAAACCGGATTAAATGGGTGGCAAACCATGATTTTTTCTGGTGCTTTGGAATTTTCTTGTAGTTCCGACGGCTTGAACCCGGACGTTGAAGACGCAATTATTGCTGAGGTCTTACAAGATGTTTGAATTTCTTTATATACATCATGTTTAACATTTAATCTTTCCGGAACACTTTCTTGAATCCAATCCGCATCAACAACAGCTTCAGCAACATTCTTACAGAACTTAATTTTTCCCTCATTAGGTAACTTAGACTCGTAAAGCATAGGAAGGGAAAATCTCGCATTATCGATAACTTCCAAAAGAGTTTGCTCTGCATTTGGATTTGGATCATAAACGTAAACATCCAAACCGTTTAACAAAAACCTGGCAGCCCAACCTCCGCCGATTACTCCACCACCTATAATTGCG
This sequence comes from Rhodobacteraceae bacterium REDSEA-S34_B6, assembly GCA_001627925.1. GTDB lineage: Bacteria > Pseudomonadota > Alphaproteobacteria > Rhodobacterales > Rhodobacteraceae > Salinivivens. Next base: position 34,451 of record LUQC01000005.1, read on the forward strand.
ACTTTCTTTATCATATATCTAACGCTAAATACCCTTACACCAAATTTATACGGTTCGCTCTGTGTATCCATCAACAGCCATAGCTTGTCCTGTTATCATGGAAGCTTGATCACTAGCCAAAAATTGAGCCATATCAGCAACATTTTCTTCACTAACGAAACTTCTCATAGAAGTACCCTCAGAATAAACCCTTCTGAGATTATCTTCCGAAATTCCTGAAGCCTTACTTTCCATCGACAAAACGCGTTTCATTCTATCTCCACTCACAGCGCCTGGGCAAATGGCATTCACACGCACGCCATAATCGCCTAATTCCATAGCCATTGATTTTGTTAGACCAACAATACCCCACTTTGCTGCAACATAAGGAGATCTATTTGGAACCCCAAATAATCCAGAAGTAGATGAGGTGAAAATAATGCATCCATTTTTTTGCGCCTTCATTATTCCAGATGCCCAAGAAGCACTATAGAATGCTCCAAACAGGTTGACTTCTACACATCTCTTCCATTCATTGTGATCAATTTCGTCAATAGGACCTGCCGGGCCTCCCACTCCTGCATTAGCATACATCACGTCGACCCCGCCAAACTCATCAATAATATTATTATGGAAATCTTTCATTTGATTGCTGTCAGACACATCAGCGCAAAACGAAATGGCTATTTCGTAATTTTCAGAAGCCCTCTTCACCAGCGAAATATCTTCATCACAAATTGCCACCCTCGCACCCTCTGCAAGATGACGCTTAGCAATGGCTAGCCCAATACCACTTCCACCTCCGGTAATAACAATACGACGAGACATTTTATGAACTCGGTAAACGTTTTTTTAAATTTAATTTATTTCTAACTTCTTCGGCGTCCATAAGCTCTGCCCCCATCCCCTCAATTATAACTTTCGCTCTCTCAACCAACTTCTCATTGGTTGCTAAAACTCCTTTTCTTAACCAGAGGTTATCTTCAAGTCCAACACGTACATTTCCTCCCGCCAAAACTGCTGCTGCCACGTAAGCCATTTGATTTCTTCCCAAGGAAAAGGCTGAAAAAGTCCAGTCTTTTGGCACATTATTAACCATTGCCATAAAAGTATTCAAATCGTCAGGGGCTCCCCAAGGCACTCCCATGCAAAGTTGAACCAATGCATCTGGAGCTATAACTTTTTCTGATACAAGCTGTTGTGCAAACCACAGATGCCCTGTATCAAACGCTTCTATTTCTGGCTTAACCCCTAATTCACCCATCATACCCGCCATAGACCGCAACATCCCCGGCGTATTAGTCATGACATAATCAGCTTCGGCAAAATTCATCGTCCCACAATCCAGGGTACAAATTTCAGGTAAACATTCCACTATATGAGCAACTCGCTCTTCAGCGCTAATCATATCAGTCCCTTTTGCTAAAGGTAGCGGAGATTTTGTTCCTCCCAAAACTAAATCACCCCCCATTCCAGCAGTTAGGTTTAACACGACATCAACTTCAGAGGAGCGTATTCTATCAGTCACTTCACGATAGTAGGATAAATCACGACTTGGCTCGCCAGTATCAGGTTCTCTAACATGGCAATGAACTATTGCAGCTCCCGCTTTTGCAGCGAGAATTGCACTGTCAGCAATCTCTTTGGGGCTTCGGGGCACAAATTTACTTCTATCCTGCGTACTGCCCGATCCCGTTATCGCGCATGTGATAAATACCTTTTTGCTAAAATTTAGGGGCATTTTAAACTTTCTAAAATTATATGCTTTATATTATGAATGTAACTAAAAACCGATTTATTATTAAGAAGAAATTACGGTATTATATAATAAATTACCGACATAGTCTTGTAATTTGGCCCAAGCAAGTTGCTGAACTTTTTTAGCTCAAAACATATCTGAGGGTATGTATTTCAGCAATTATTACTGACTACTCTTTTTCATCAGTTCTATACCCCAATGCCACAACAAATTTTTCAGAACTATCTGAACGGCTGCTTGGGGGTTTGAAGTTGAAAACTTTTCTAAAACGGTTTTTAAGGATTTTCTGCAACTCGCCCTCTGCTCCACCAGCTAGAACTTTAGCTACGAAAGCACCTTCTAACTCTAGAACATCAAACGCAAAAAATGCAGCCGCTTCACAAAGAGCCATAATTCTCAGATGATCCGTTTTTTTATGCCCCGAAGAGGGAGCCGCCATATCCGATAAAACAACTGTAGCCTTACCACCTAAAAAATTTTTAATTTTTGTATCAGAATCATGCGATAAGAAGTCTAATTGATACAGCTCTACACCGGCGATGGGCTCTACTTCCTGCAAGTCTACTCCGATAACTTGCCCAATATGTTTTCCTTTTAAATTTCCTTGTGCATTTACTCTTTCGGATACAACCTGACACCAACCGCCTGGAGCACATCCCAGATCAACCACCCGAGATCCGGGTTCGAGGAACTTAAATTTATCATCAAGCTCCATGATTTTATAAGCCGCTCTACCTCTATAACCCTCCGCTTTTGCTCTTTTCACATAAGGATCATTAAGTTGTCTTTGCAACCATTTAACTTGAGAAACAGTTCTTCCACGAGCACTTTTCACACTTGCTTTTAATTCTCTCTGCCCTCTGCCAGAGTTTTTTTGTTTACCAGCCAAAATTTCAGATCCTGCAATCGTTATTGTCTCTATCGGACCTGCTATAAAGCAGTACCTTCTATCAAACCATCTGCGCACATTTGAGCGTATAAAAGTCCTTCTCGTAATCCACGATCCGCGACCGATAGTCGGTCTGTTGGCCAGCAGCGTAAAAGTGCCTGAAGTATAGCTGATCCCGACATAATTAAAGCTTGTCGATCATTTCCTATTCTTGGATCATGTCTACGACCATCTGGACCCAGCTCTAAATATGAATTTATAACTTTATCAATTTGCTCTGAACTCATCCTAAGTCCGTCCACCTTTGTACGGTCATATCGTTTAAGCCCAAGATGACTGGATGCAACTGTCGTGACTGTACCGGAAGTTCCAATAATCTGAAATGCTTGTCGCTCCTCAGCATTTTTTAGCGGTGCAAAATCATAAGGAGCAAAATCAGCCAATTTTTCTTCAAAATAACAGCTCATTAGTGCGTAGCGAGCAGAGTCGTCTTGAACATCTCTGAATTGATCACGTAAAGTTGCCACTCCAAGCGGCACTGAAATCCAATCAATCACCTTGGCCGCTGGAAATGGACCATCAAAATGATGAAAGCCAGCGTGAAGTCTCATTATTGATCTGGGCCTATCCCAGCTTGGCACTGCGGTCAGATCAATCCAAACTAACTCGGTTGACCCGCCTCCAATATCAACCACCAATAGCTGCTCCGTTTTTGCGCTCACAAGAGGCGCACACGAAATTACAGCCAAACGCGCCTCTTCTTCCGGCTTTATAATTTCTAATCTTAGACCAGTTTCTCTCTTGACAGCAGCGATAAAATCACGTGCATTCAAAGCCCGTCTACATGCCTCAGTTGCGACTAATCGCATCCTTTGGACTTTGTGTTTTTTCAATTTCTGTTTGCACACGCGAAGAGCTTGGATTGTACGAAACATGGAAGTTCGGCTCAAACGACCGCTACTCTCGAGACCAGCCCCGAGTTGAACAGTCCTGGAAAAACTGTCCACAACATGAAATTGACTACCCTTGGACTGGGCAATCAACATTCTACAACTATTAGTGCCCAAGTCCAAAGCAGCATATAAGTCGGTCGGACTTGGCGACATTGGTGAGGTGTCCTCAACCACCCTCGGGAAAACATCCACACCTTTTGGACGCTTGGGCGCCATAGCATTACGCCCCCTATTAAATAACTTAAGTAGACGATAGATGTGACGGCTGCATTTCGCAAGGCAATTTAATAAGGATTTATAATTTTACAAAAAATTTTAGTCGCTCTTAGACAAAAGCTAGTCGAAAACCGACGTGGCATAAAACTGCAGCTGCCCTACATGTGAGTCTTGATGAGAAGGAATAGGAATGCCTGAAGTAACAGTAGTGTACTGGCGCGACATCCCGGCCCAAGTGATCGTTGGCAAGGGTAGACGTGGCTCAAAAATTCAGTTGAGTGAACGGTTTGAACAAGCAATCGATAGAGCTGCCATGAAGTGTAATCTAAGAGGGTCCGATGATTATTTGGCTGAATGGCACAAGGCAGAGCCTTACCTCATCGAGGGTGATCCCGATACAGTTGCCAGAAGTGAGGCAGAACGAATTGAGTCAGAATACAGTCAAGAAAAACTGAAATATCTTATCGAAAACGAAGGCTGGAAGTGATACTTTTATAGGAGTTAAAATGACACTTTTAAACTTTAAAAAATCTAAAGACCAACCTGCGCCTATCAAAGACTTCAATGTTCTTCTTAACGGGTTTTCGATGGAAATAATGCCTCGAACTGCCGAAAAAGTTGAAAGTTTTGCCAGTATATTACCCAAGGATACTTTAATTTACATCGCTCATCTCGATGGAACTTCAATTGATGATATGGTTAGAACCGCGGTAAGGCTGGGAAATGAAGGATTTAAAGTAATGCCACATTTTCCGGCGCGCATAATAAAAGACAAGCCCACTTTATCGGACTGGATAGACCGTTACGTATCAGAAGCTGGCGTTAAGCGAGCTCTTCTACTGGCCGGCGGGATTGATACACCAAAGGGCAGCTTTGACTCTTCGATGCAGTTACTTGAAACTGAACTTTTCGATAAATTTGGTTTCACGGATTTAAATGTCGCAGGCCATCCAGAGGGAAATAACGATATCGACCAGGACAATACCAATAAAAATGTTGATATGGCTCTTGCATGGAAGCAAAAGTTTTCAGAACGAACTGACGCTAATATGGGTATCACGACCCAGTTCGCTTTTGACTCAGTCCCAATTTTTGAGTGGGCAAACAGAATTAATGCAGCGGGGATAACGTTACCCATAAACGTTGGCGTAGCTGGACCTGCCAAGTTACAAACTTTAATTAAATTCGCGATAGCATGTGGAGTAGGTCCATCATTGAAAGTTCTTCATAAAAGGGCTTTGGATCTTACAAAACTTTTACTTCCTTATGAACCGACAGAAGTTTTAGATGCACTGGCGACAGGTGTAAGCAAAAACCCTAATGCAAATATATGCAGTATTCATTTTTTTCCACTAGGCGGCATTAAGACTAATGCCGACTGGATTTCAAATAACTTAACAAAAAATATTAAGTCCGCTTAATACTTACGAGGTAAAAAATGGCACGAACCATAATTGAATCAAAGTCAAAAACTGCAATAATAGGCTTTGATGAACCATTTTGTGTTATTGGAGAACGTATAAATCCAACAGGTCGAAAAAAATTAGCATTAGAACTCGAAGCCGGGAACTTTACTACGGTGGAAAGTGATGCATTGGCTCAAGTCGAAGCCGGCGCGAACATTTTAGACATAAACGCGGGTGTTGTATACAATTCGAACCCAAATCCAAACGAGACTGAACCACCGCTTATGGTTGATCTGATAAATCTAGTTCAAAATTTAACAGACATACCGCTCTGTATAGATAGCTCTGTGCCTGCAGCATTGGAGGCTGGATTGGAGGCTGCTGAGGGTAGACCGTTGTTAAATTCTGTTACCGGGGAAGAGGACCGATTAGAATTCGTTCTGCCCCTCGTTAAAAAATATAATGTTCCTGTTGTTGCAATATCCAATGACGACACAGGAATTTCAGAAGACCCCGATGTACGATTTATGGTTGCAAAAAAAATAGTTGAAAGAGCAGCAGATTTTAATATACCAGCGCAGGATATTGTAGTTGACCCTTTGGTGATGCCAATTGGCGCAATGGCGACTGCAGGAAACCAGGTATTCACCTTAGTTCGAAAGTTACGGGAAGAACTTGGGGTTAATACCACGTGCGGCGCTTCGAACATATCTTTTGGTTTGCCAAACAGACATGGAATTAATAACGCCTTTCTGCCAATGGCAATGGGAGCAGGAATGACGTCTGCAATTATGAACCCAGTAGCATTACCTGTTTCTACGAAAAAGATTGAAGAAAAAAAGGAAGAGGTTCAAAAAGCTGGGATTATTCTTCCTGCAGACTTAGACCAAGAAACTTTTGTTAAAATTTTCGGTCTAGGATCAACTAAGAGCAGGGCCGGTAAAGAAATGGAAGCTATACGTGCGGCTAATTTATTAACAGATAATGACCCTCATGGCTCCTCTTGGATACAATTTAACAAACCTTCATCTTCAGGCAGTCAAGTCTCTGGTCGAGGCGGAAGACGTGGCGGACGTAGGCGAACTACATAGGAAAAAATAAAAATAATTTTACATAACTTTACTTGTATTAGATACTGATATTAATAATGTATTACCCGACTGTGTGCATCTAAAACCGACTCGTGCATCATTTCAGAAAGTGTTGGATGTGGAAACACGGCGTGGATCAGATCATCTTCAGTAGTTTCCAACGCTTGACCAATTACATATCCTTGAATTAGCTCTGTTACCTCAGCGCCAATCATATGCGCACCTAACAACTCACCAGAACTTGTGTCAAATATTGTTTTGATAAAACCCTCTTTTTCCCCTAAAGCGATAGCCTTTCCATTTCCTATAAAAGGAAACTTTCCAACATTTATTTTATAACCCGCTTTTTGAGCTTGAGCCTCGGTTAAACCAACCGATGCAATTTGAGGATAAGAGTAAGTGCAACCCGGAATAGCAATCGGATTTATTGGCTTTACGCTCTGCCCCGCTATTTTTTCCGCCACGAGCACACCCTCATGGCTGGCCTTATGCGCTAACCAAGGAGCACCTGTTAGATCACCTATTGCATAGATACCTGACGCAGTTGTTTCACAGTACTCATCGGTAACCACGTGATTGGCCTTCGTTTCCACACCAACTTCTTCTAACCCTAGCCCTTCTATATTACCGATTATTCCGACTGCAGAGATTACTGTATCAAATTCCAACACTTCAGTAACACCGTTACAGTCAATTGACGCTACTACTTGGTTCTTTTTCTTTTCTAATTTTTGTACTTTCGCACCTGCTTTTATGGTCATTCCTTGCTTTGCAAATTGTTCTGCAGCTAACGAAGAAACGTCCTCGTCTTCAACCGGCAGTATTCTATCAAGAACCTCCACAATCGTCGTGTTGGCACCAAATGTGTTATAAAAACTAGCAAACTCTACACCTATTGCGCCCGACCCAATAACCAAAAGCTTTTTAGGCATTCTTGAAGGAGTTAAAGCATGCTTATAGGTCCAAACAAGGTCTCCGTCTGCTTCCATGCCCGGAAGCTCTCGCGCTCTGGCACCGGTCGCTAGAACAATATTCTTTGCTGTGATTTTTTCGTATTTCCCGTCACTATTAATACTAACATTGGACCTATCCAACAATTTAGCTTCACCAGAGAACACAGTTACTTTATTTTTTTTCAAAAGATGCCCAACACCCTGGTTTAATTGACCTGAGATCTTTCTCGATCTTTCTACTATCTTATTTAAATCAAAGCTTATTTTTTCTGCAGATAACCCAAATTCTTTTGCACGTTCTGCCAAGTGATAAACTTCAGCACTCCGCAACATTGCTTTTGTGGGAATGCATCCCCAATTAAGACAAATACCACCGAGATGTTCGCGCTCAACCACGGCCACATTAAGAC
>LUQC01000050.1:0-16069 GCA_001627925.1 Rhodobacteraceae bacterium REDSEA-S34_B6
CAGTTTTCTGGTCAAATTCTAGGAAAAACAAAAGTTGGTAGCTTTGATGCTATTTTACCGCAAATTAGTGGACGAGGATGGATTACCGGCACTCATCAGTACATGCTCGATCCTGCAGATCCATGGCCAGGGGGCTATCGCATTTCAGATACATGGGGTGTTTAAATAATGAATTTATGTCTTTAATAATTAGAATTTGTGTGTCGTCTAATCCATGAAATACTGACATAAAAAATCCCTATAGCAAATGTGAAAATTGGGAGGCCATATCGCATATTGATGTCTAGTAAAAACCCTGCAACCCAAGGCCCCATTAAATTTGAAAGTTCGAAAAGGATCACAAATCCAGCATTTGCAGCAACAATTTCTGCTCCAGAAAACCGCCTAGACAGCATAGCAAGGCCAATCGAGTAAAGACCATAAACCAGGCCGGCAGCGAGAAATCCAAAGAGAAGAGTCAATAACACTGATCCTAAAAAAAATGGAATTAAGCTGGCAAATATCAGGCCAGCACAAACAGTCATTACGCCGACTTTTCTAAGGCCGTGTTTATCGGCTATAATTGCAATTGGATACTGAAGAATTGTTGCACCTATCGCCATAGCAGGGACGATAATCAATGCTAAAATTGGTGCAGCTTCTGGGGTGCGAGTTATCATTGCTGGAAGAAGACTTATTAAGGCTAAATCCACACTGCCCACTACAATACAAGCAGACGCTACAGTTGGCGCTTTTTTTATCAATATAAGCGGAGATGCAGACCGAGTTTGCGAGTCTTTTGGTTCATGTCCTTTTAGCCTTAATATTGGCAATGCAGCTAGAATTAGTAGAGCACCCATGATTATAAATGGAATTATCGAAAGCGCCCCAAATAACCAGATTACCATAGGTCCAATAGCAAATCCTATTGAGATGGCCGTGGCATAGATTGCCATGACACGGGTACGATATTTCTCGGTTACTATGTTCGCAAGCCAAGCTTCGGTGAGTACCCAATGAAGCCCTAAGCCAAGTCCACTTACAAACCGCAAGGCAAGCCATAAACCGTAGTTATCAGTAAATCTAAATGCAACGGTCATTATAGCGGCAACTACTAAACCTACATTAATGGTCAATATATACCCGTATCGAGCAGCCAGTTTTGGTGCAAAATAGGCGCTGGATACAACGCCAACAGCAGAAGCTCCGCAAACAATACCAATTCTTTGGAAAGATATATTGAAAGTTTCCATCCAAAGGGAAATTAAAGGAAGATAGCCACCAAACGCTGCCCCGAGTGCTACAGCTGACAGTGATATCATTACCATGCCAGGAGCAGTTGTAGCCTTGTCTAACTGTCCGCGTATCCTTGTAATTATTTGTGAATTTGAATTATCCAGCCCATTCACCGTTTCTAAAAACTGGAACTGTAGTCTCATCGGCGGTCAGTCCATCTACATTTATTTCGCCGGATCCAATCATCCAGTCGATATGTATCATACTGCTATTTCCACCTTTTGAGATTATCGCGTCTTTACTCAGGTTTTCTCCATCTTTAAAACATTTCGAATAGCATTGCCCCAAAGCAATGTGGCTCGCGGCATTCTCATCAAATAATGTGTTATAAAATAATAAACCGCTCTGTGAAATTGGGGAACTATGGGGTACCAAAGCAACTTCTCCTAAACGCCGAGCCCCTTTATCGGAATCTAGTACTTTCAACAATACTTCTTCACCTTTGGATGCATGGGCTTCAGTAATGCTTCCAGATTCAAATTTCACATGAATATTGTCGATTAATGTTCCTTGGTGCGATAGAGGCTTTGTGGAACTGACTGTACCTTCGACTTTAAGGCAGTGAGGTGTCGTAAAGACTTCCTCAGAAGGTATATTTGGATTACACATAATACCATTTTTTGCCAAAGATGCACCGCCCATCCACTCATGATCATCTGCCAACCCGATAGTGAGGTCCGTGCCTGGTCCTGAAAAATGAAGAGAAGAAAAGTTTTGCTGGTTAAGCCAATTTGAGCGCTCTCGTAAGTTTTTATTATGCTTGTTCCATGCCTCAATCGGATCTTCAACATTAACACGTGAAGCGGAAAATATAGCCTCAGAAAGCTGCGCTTGTGCCTCATTCTCTGGTAAATCTGGAAACATCCGTTTTGCCCAAGCCAACCCCGGCCAAGCTACTATATTCCAATTAATGTCAAAGCGCGTAATTCTCTCTCTGGCGGGCGTTAATGCCTGGGAATTCGCTTTATTAACTCTTCCTACTTTTTGTGGGTCTTCGTCAGCGAGTAACATTGGATCATCGCCAACAATTGCAAGTCTTGCAGTATCATTATCAAAAGCTGCCCCCATACCGTCATAGAGCCAATTAGCTGCTTTATCAAAAGATGCATCATTTGCATTTTTGTATCGTGATAATACAAGTTCTGGATCCGAAAATATTGGAGTGACAATTCCGGCCCCAGTTGTGTAAGCGTAGTCAGTTATTTTTCTAACCAGAGGCAAGGCTTCTAAGGGTGCTGTTATCAATAAATCCTGACCTGGTTTTAATGCTAAACCCGTCTTTACAGCAAGTTCTGCCAACCGATCAACTTGCTTGGGATCAATAGCCGAGGTATCTGACATAATTAAACCTTTATTTTTATACAAGAGTTTTAGTGATTAACTAACCGTTACGTTGATAACTATTACTTATCAATCCACTTTCAAAAATTTATGTTTTTTAAGAGTCAGGCGGACCTAAATATTCACAAATGAATACTCTTTACCAGACTGAACAACACGGCCTATACCGCCTTCTGGCAAATGAAAACCAATCAGTAGTATATCTTCACTCGAGCTTCGGTTCAGTAGCTTCTGTCTCGTTTGTGCTGCCTCTTCCGGGTTTTGGTCAAGTCCATTTAGCCAGTTTGGTCTTTTGAATGCAACATGGTGGTCATTTATAGCATCTCCGACTACAAGAGCAGATTGTGACCCATTGGCTATTTCAAAGCTCATATGGCCTGGTGTATGCCCAGGTGTCATCAATGCTAGTATACCTGGTATCGGCTCATCTCCATCATCAAAGAATTCTATTTGATCTTGCAATGCTTCAAACCTGGTTTTAGCACCAACGGCTGTCTCCACTCTACCTTGATCAACTCTGTTAACCGTTTCTGGGTCCCACCAATAATCCCATTCGGTCCTACCAATATGATACATGGCATCAGGAAACAACAAGTCATCAAAATCGTCTAGGACACCCCAGATATGATCCGGATGTGCATGAGTGAAAATAACGTCAGTAATATCTTCAGGTACAAGTCCTTTTTCGCCGAGGCTATCTAGGATGGCGCCCATACCATCCAAAAAATAAACACCTGCACCAACATCAAATAGAATTTTGCGGTTCTCTGTTTCCAACAATGTGACGTTACACTCCCTAACTAATTGATTTCGCGAAAGGGAAAATTCATTAATTATGGGTTCAAGTTCAAGCTGAGGCATTGTGTCGAAGGTCAACCCAGCTGGAAGTGTAATACTTCCGTCACTGATTGTTGTGATCTTTGTCGTCCCAAAGTCAATCTTAGTGTAAGCTATGCTCGGTAAAGCTACTGATAACGGTAAACAGGAAGCTGCCTTAAGAAATGAACGCCTTTTAATAATCATAAGTTTTTCCTGGACCTGTTATATTCTCTATTTGGAGCATGTTTGATAATTTTATGTTCATCAAGTTATTTATCCCAATTCTCTAAAATTACTTTTTTTGGTCCCCTAAAGGCCCAACCCTCAAATTCAAGTGTTTTTTTCAATTGAACATTAGAAAAATTTGAGAAAAATAAAGGAAGTGCAACCTCTGCTATAAGAGTTTTAGATATCCAGGCTCCAGCACAGAAATGAGGGCCAGCACCGAATGAAATAGATGAGCGATTATCTCTTGAGATGTCAAAGTGATCTGGATTTTGAAATATCTCTTCGTCTCGATTTGCTGATCCGAACATAAAAAAGATCATGTCATTTTTATAGAAGTGAACTTCTTTGTAGTTGAAATCTTTAGCTATGCGTCTTGGGGACATACCGATGGGCGACATCCATCTTGCATATTCTTCGAATGCTTGTAGCCAGCTCTTGCTCCCCGACTTTATCATTTTTAATTGTGAGTCATTATTTAGTAATGTTCCAATAGTGCCGGCAATAGCATCACGCGGTTCATTTTGACCTCCTGAGATAGCTAGTTTTATGTTTGCTTTTATAGTCTCCATGGACAAGCCTGCATCGAGTTGACTGGAAAGTAGGGATGGACTGTCATGTAAATTGGGATGTTTCAGCTGTGCATCAATATGGAGGTCAATTGATCGCGTGCAGTCGTCACAATTTTTTGCTACGGCTGGATCTCCAATATAATTGGAGCAACCGTCAATCATCCCTTGGCTTACCCGATCCATCTCCATCCACGTCATCCCACTTAACCCGGTAATAAGCTTCAATGCTTCCGCGGATACTTGCGTGGAGAACTCAGAAACAAGTTCTAATTCCCGTTTATTGCCAATGTTATTTATGATTTTATTTGTTTTCTCGACAAACTGGTTTTTCCAAAAATTTTTAACTGTTTTAGGAGACACAGTAGGGAAGATTGCTTTTCTTTCCGTGATATGTGCATCTCCATCCTTGCGCATCATATTCTGGCCCATTAGCTTAGTCATGAGTCCATCTGGCTGCACAGATGAAAATATCTCGACATTTTTCTCGCAAATGAAAATATCTTGATGTTTTGAGAAAAGTGTTGCGTTAAGCTGTGGTACATAAGCGATTGGTGAATTTTTTCGAAAATATTTCAGGATCGGATAAGGATCATTCTTAAAGGCCTTGAGATCAATATCGTGAACGTCCGCAGAACTCATAAGAGCGCCATAAAATATGTTTCAATAGCCAAATTCATTGGAACATTCTTCGAAAGATAAGTTTGGTTTATATTCTTTACACCAAGCAACTTCTTCAGGATTCTGTCTTTTTGAATTCGCATCCTTTAGAATATTTATTGCAATCCAAAAAAAGGTTAAAAGAAAGATTAACCTAACTGGACGAAAGATTAACTTTATCATCCACCAAATCATTTTTTTACCATGGATTATTTGAAAAAAAAAGCCAGTTTTATTTCACGAAAGGCGATGTCAACTATGAAATTAATCAAACAAGTATTTCTGTTAAATCTCTTCTGTTATAATAAAATTATTATATGCTGAATGAAAATGTGATTTTAGCACAGAATGCCATGATAAAAAAAACCACAGCAGCTATTCTCTACGAAACAAATTCAGATCTAGTTATAGAGAATGTAGATGTAGCGGCCCCTGGGCCAAAAGAAGTTTTTGTTCAAATGGGAGCTGCAGGTGTTTGTCATTCTGATGTGCATGTGATTAGTGGTCAAGCTCAGCAGTTAATGCCCTGCGTCCTGGGTCATGAGGGTGCGGGTCTTGTAACTTCTATTGGCGATGATGTCAGCCGTGTTAGCGTTGGTGATCATGTCATTCTCAGCTGGCTTCCGTACTGCGAAAATTGTTATCAGTGTATCCGTGGCAAGACACATTTGTGCAACGCTTTTCAAACACCCGTTGGCAACGGAACATTACTTGATGGCTCGTGCAGGTTTTCTAATAAACACGGGCCTATTCGACAGTTGGGTTCGCTTGGATGTTGGTCTGAAAATGTTGTAGTATCTGAGGAATGTTGCGTTCCCATAAATAGGTCTATTCCTTTTGAAATTGCGGCACTTCTTGGTTGTGCGGTAACCACTGGTGTTGGAGCTGTTTTAAATCGTGCAAAAGTGCAAAAGGGAGAAACGGTCGTTGTGATAGGCGCCGGTGGTGTTGGTTTGTCAGTAGTGATGGCGGCAAAATTACAAGGCGCGTCGCAAATTATCTGTATTGATAGAAATACGAGTATGCGAAACTTAGCGATAGAACTTGGTGCTACAGATTTTCTTGTTGCTAGCCAAGACGCTGATATTTCTAAAAAATTAATTGAGCTTACTGATGTGGGTGCTGATCATGTATTTGAAGCCGTAGGTAAACGAGAACTACAATCTGCTGCGATCAATTACTGTTGTTCTGGTGGTACTGTAACTTTTGTCGGTTTGGACAGCGAGGATGCTACAATTAATTTGCAAACAACGGCCATAACCAGGGCGGAAAAAACAATATCTGGTTCTATATATGGTTCTGCTTGCACTCATAGAGATTTTGCGAGTTATGGTGAGAAATTCCTTAAGGGTGAATTACCGATCGATTTAATGGTAAATCGGCGGTACCAGCTTAATGAAATAAATATAGCAATTAATGATATGCTGGAAGGAAAGCCTGGGAGAGGCGTAATTGTTTTTGATCATTAAATTTATTTGCGACTAGGCCACACGTTGACCTTTTACGTATGTCTCTCTTACTTTTATCGTATTCTTATATTCCGTAACTCTGCAAAAATCTGCCCTTAATTTTTCTTTCAAAGCGCCTCTATCTAAAAGGTTGAGAGCCCGCGCTGGATTACGTGTAACTGTTCTTATACCAGCAGCTAAATTACCCCAGAGTGAACCCAGTTTAAATGCTGATAAAAACAGAGCAGATGGAATATAATCAGAGGAAATTATGTCAATTAAATCTATTTCAGCCAGTTCGATGGCAGACACATTTCCGGAATGAGATAAGCCTCTCATCAAATTTGGTGCACCCAGAATTGTTAGAATACCCAAATTTTTACATTCAACTGCAGCTTCCTTTGTTGTAGGAAACTCTGCCAGTGATATACCTAAGTTTTTTGAATTTCTAACATGCTCTACAGTAGTGTCATCATGCGAAGCTTTGATAGCGCCAAATGAGTTGGCAGATTCTATTGCCGCTTCTAGATTTATCTGCCCATGTTTTTCCTTTACTGCAAGTAACTTTTCATAATGAAATTTATACTGTTCCTCATTTAAGTTATTTTTCCCAATAATGTATGACTTAAATTTCTCTAAGTCGCAAAATTGCCTTTGACCGGGTGTGTGGTCCATTATGCTTACTAATTTCACAAGAGACATTTCTTTAAAGCTCTCCAATTCTTCGACCAGTGTTTCTGAACATACTTCCGCACGTAGATGCACTAAGTGATTAATTTTTAAATTATCTTGGGCTACAAGTGCTTCAATAGACGCAGCAACTTTTTGTGCATATTGCAAATATCTATCCTTACCTGACGGTACCGTTCCAGTGCGCAGGGCATCAAATACTGTTGTTATGCCAACACTCGCTAGTTCTGAGTCATGAGCTATTATAGCGTTTTCTAAAGGCCAATTTATTTTTGGTCTAGGCTCTATGTGCCTCTCAAGATTGTCTGTATGGAGCTCTACTAATCCAGGAATTATATAGTCTTGTTCAGCATCAATCGCTCCAGCAGCGTTAGTATTTTTTTCAGATACTTCACAGACTTTACCATTGCGACAAATTATTGTTCCCGATATAATCTCATCTTCTAAAACTAATCTTGCGTTAGTGAAAATTACTTGGTTAGTCATAAAATTTTTACCTACTTGCTATTTATCAAAGTTAAGATGTGAAAGTTAAACTTTTATGAAGTTCAATCGATTTGCTATTTACTTCATTCCGGATCAGATCGAGCTTGCACAACTTGGCGCAAGTTGGCTCGGTTGGGATATAATTACCGCTCAAGAGGTAAGGCAAATTGAACTGAGCGATTTTGATATAAAAAAATTCACTCAGCAGCCAAAAAAATATGGGTTTCATGCTACTATAAAAGCACCCTTTAGAATGAAAGGTTCCAAAACATCTACTGAGCTGATTAGTGCTTTTGATGAATTTGCCGAAATATGTCCTCCAGCAATCCTCGAAGGTTTGGAGGTTAAAAAATTGGGAGACTTTTTGGCTTTTCGGCCAGTAGGCTCTGAAGAAAAGCTGAATTCTCTCGTTGCAAATGTAGTAGAGCATTTTGATTGCTTTCGTGCTCCACTTACACAGAAAGAAATTGCGAAAAGAAGGAGGGCAAAGCTTACCACTATCCAAGAAGCACTTATGAAAAAATGGGGATATCCGTTTGTTATGAGTGAATTTCAGTTTCATATCACTCTTACAGGTCCACTCTATCCAAACGATGTTGATATGGCATACTCTGCAGCAAGGTCTCATTTTGGAGAGACTATTAAAAAACCTTTTAAAGTAAATTCTCTTTGCCTTGCCGGCGAGGATGAGAATGGTAGATTTCATTTAATTAAGCGCTTTGAATTATTGGGATAAATAGAGGCGATAATTTTTGAAACTGCATCTTCCACAGTAGTTTCATTTCTGATTATTAGCGGGGAAATACCATTAGGTATAGTAAAGCTAGAACGAGCAAGTCGCGCTTCAATTTGGGTCTTACTTTCCCTTCCTCGTTTCTCTAAACGCTCCGCTAATACTTTATCTGAGGCAGTTATTAAGATTACTTCGTAATATTCAAATTTATCGGATAGCTGATCCAGTATTGACCTTGAGATGTTTGCAATTAAAATCTTTCCAGCTTCAATTTCATCAAAAATTGTAATTGGGAGACCGTATTTAAGACCGTGTGCGGACCAGCTGAATGCAAAGCCTCCATCAATCTCAAGTTTTTGAAAAGCATCCAACGTAATATTATAGCTATCTTCACCACCAGCTCTTTGCTGTTCTCTTGTTACATATCTTTTAACTCGCTTAATATTTGATAATTGCTTGCAGCAGGCATCTATAATTGTGTCTTTACCGCTACCTGATGGTCCTACGACTGCTAAAAACCTGCCTTTACGCATCGCTGCCATTTATATCAGGAGTGAATTTCTTAACGTCTATTTGTCTATCACAAATTAGTTCACGTGCCTGTTGGTCATGAAAAATGCCTACGATTGCGGTACCTTTGTTTTTAGCTCGATTAATGAGCGAAATTACAATATCCCTATTTTCTTTATCAAGGCTCGCAGTTGGCTCGTCCAGAAGTAACGCTGGAAACTCATAAGCAAAACCTCTTGCGATATTTACCCTTTGCTGTTCTCCTCCGGAAAATGTAGTTGGAGATAACTGCCATAATTTTTTTGGTATGTTTAGTTCTTCCAACAATTCTTCGGCTATTTCCAAGCTTTCAGTCTCCGGTTTGCCGATGCTAAGTAATGGCTCAGCCACAACCTTAAGCGTAGGCACCCTTGGTACTACTCTTAAAAATTGACTAACATATCCTAATTTTCTCTTGCGGACTTCTAATATTTCACGCGGTTCGGCTTTGGTAAGGTCGATACCATCGACCAAAATTGAACCACTGGTTGCTAAATAGTTGCCATAGATCATTCTCATCAGAGTTGATTTGCCTGAACCTGATGCTCCAACTAGCGCCACACACTCTCCAGGACTTATGTTTAAATTTGCATTTTCAATTACTGAAATTATCGCATTCTGCTGATTAAATAGCTTAAATTTTTTCGATACACTTCTGAGTTGGATCATTGTTCTAAGTTACTTTTGCTTTTAAAATTATCTCATACTTGTAATACAGAGCTTACGAGTAGTTGCGTGTATGCATGCTGAGGATCATCAAGGACTTGGTCTGTCAGACCTGATTCAATAACATGTCCCGATTTCATTACCATTAAGCGATCAGCAAGCAGTCGAACTACAGCAAGGTCATGGGTCACAATAATAGCGCTCAGGTTCATTTTTATTACAAGACTTCTAAGTAAATCCAAAAGGCGCGCTTGGACTGACACATCCAGCCCACCTGTCGGTTCGTCCATGAATACTAAGCGTGGGCCGGTTACCAAATTTCTTGCTATTTGTAATCTTTGTTGCATGCCCCCACTGAAGGTAGATGGACGATCGTCTATCCGGTCGGTTGATATCTCAACCTGGTCGATCCAAGAGAGGGCATTCTCCCTTATATGTCCATAGTGGCGTTCGCCGACCGCCATCAAACGTTCTCCAACATTTCCCCCAGCGCTTATACTCATTCTCAGGCCGTCTCGTGGATTTTGATGTACAAAAGCCCAATCAGTTCTTCCCAACATGCGCCTATCAGGCTCATTCATTAAAATAGTATCTACTAAACCATCAGTTTTTGTATTGTAAAAAACGGACCCTTCGTCAGGTTGTAAGTGACCTGCTAAGCAATTTAACAAAGTAGACTTACCTGATCCACTTTCGCCAACAATGCCCATAACTTCACCTGGGTGGAGATTAAAAGATATTCCCGAGCATCCTATTTGAGTGCCATAATTCTTTTTAAGATTTTCAACTTTCAGTAAGGGCGTCATGGGAGCGCTCTTTGATTATCAGGTTTGCTAACTTCTCCATGCTTCGCGATCATCTTTTGACAATAATCTGTATCAGAGCAGACAAACATACGCCCTCCTTTATCGTCGATGATCACTTCATCCAGATAGGAGCTGTCACTGCCGCACAAATTACATTTATAATCCGCTTTACTCGGCTCGAATGGATAATCTTCAAAGTCAAGTGAGCGAACTTTTGTAAAGGGAGGCAGAGCGTAAATGCGTTGCTCCCTACCTGCTCCAAATAGTTGTACCGCTTCCATCTCCATTTTAGGATTATCAAACTTAGGAATTGGAGATGGATCCATTACGTATCTATCTTCAACTTTAACTGGGTAGGCATAAGAAGTTGCAATAGCTCCATTTATAGAGATGTCTTCGTAAAGTTTAACGTGCATTAAACCATATTCTTGCAACGCATGCATTTTCCGGGTTTCACTTTCCCTGGGCTCCAAAAAGCGTAGTGGTTCCGGAATTGGCACCTGGTATACTAGTATTTGGCTGTCCATTAGCGGTTGTTCTGGTATTCTATGGCGTGTCTGAATAACAGTAGCTTCTTCAGTATTTTCGGTTGTTGGTATCTTTGCCGTTTTCTCAAAAAACTTGCGAATGGATACAGCGTTAGTTGTATCATCGGCTCCCTGATCAATTACTTTAAGCCTATCTTCTGGGGTTAAAATTGAGGCACTAACTTGAACTCCCCCAGTGCCCCAACCGTATGGCATCGGCATTTCCCGGCTTGAAAAAGGTACTTGATAACCAGGTATAGCAAGACCCTTCAATATAGCGCGTCGGATCATTCTTTTTGTTTGTTCATCAAGATAGGCAAAATTGTAATCCACTATTTGCCCTCCTGTTTTTTGTTTTGATCTGCGGCCTTCCTGAGTTTACGTACTAATTCGATTTCAGATTGAAAATCCACGTAATGTGGAAGCTTTATATGCTCTAGAAAGCCAGTTGCTTGAATATTGTCACAATGATACAAGACAAATTCAGCGTCTTGGGCAGGGGCGTTTTTATTTTCTTCGCCTAGTTCCTTCCAACGCATTGCTCTGTCAACTAAAGCCATGCTAATTGCTTTCCGCTCAGTTTGTCCAAAAACGAGTCCATATCCTCGTGTAAATTGTGGTGGCTCCTTTTTAGAGCCTACGAATTGGTTTACAGTTTCACATTCAGTGACTTCAATTTCACCAATTTCAATAGAAAAGCCGAGTTCAGGGATGTCCATTTCAACGCTACAAATTCCAATTCGCAGTTCGCCCACAAACGCATGATTTCTTGCGTAGCCCCGCTGTGTGGAATAAGCCAATCCAAGCAAAAACCCTTCGTCACTTCTGGATAATGCTTGGAGCCTAATGGCTCTATTGGCAGGAATCTCCAGTGGTTCCCGTGTTAGGTCAGGCGGATCACTACCATCGTCGTTTTCAGTTTGAATGAGACCCTCTTTATTTAAAAATTCGGTTATATGTGGTGTAGACTTGGCTTCAGTTTTTTGTGATTGAGCTTTGGTTCTATTTCCTTCAGCGGCCAACTTAAAATCTAGCAAACGGTGTGTGTAATCAAATGTTGGGCCGAGGATTTGTCCGCCAGGTATATCCTTAAATGTCGCACTTATTCTGCGCGTACATTGCATTGAATCAGTATTAATTGGCGCAGAATATCCAAAACGTGGTAAAGTTGTTCTATAGGCTCGAATTAAGAATATAGCTTCAATTAAATCTCCCCTTGATTGCTTAATGGCTAAAGCGGCGAGATCGGGATCGAATAAAGACCCTTCGGACATAACCCTGTTCACAGCCAAAGAGAGTTGCTCTCTTATCTGATCTACACTTAGCTCGAGAACATTTTCGTCACCCCGTCTGAGCTCAGAGAGCCAGGCGTGCGCATTATCAATTGCTTTTTCGCCACCTTTGACTGCTACATACATCTTATGTCTCCACCAACCTAGTCGATCTTGGAAGACCTGATAATTTATCATCGCAGCATAGAAAAAAGTCTAACCCCATTGGATAAAGTGACTGGTTAAAGTGCAGTAATTCTCTGTCGGGGATTGTAAGTTCAATTGACGTTTTTATTCCTGGGCCTCTTAAATTCACGCCTAGGTTTTCCAATTTCTCTGTTTCTAAGATTATTGTTGCAGATCGATCGGGGTATTCCTCAGTTCCACATTTGAACTGTGATAATGGTTTTATGTCCTTCCAAGTTCCAATCACAAAATCCGCCTCTGTGGGTAACGAAAAAGTCGCATTGGTGTGAAAGACTATCCAATCGCGCACAAATTCTCTGTCATATTTTCCCAACAAAGATATTTTTGTTTCTGGATCGCACAAAGTAAGAATGATATTGGAGGTGGAAATTGATAATGGTTCAGGCCCAAATCCTCCAGTTAGAGTTCTAATTTCTCCTGGTTTTGCCATTGCCATCATTATCTCTCGAAAGTTGAGAGAACTTTGTATGGGCAGATTAGTATAACCGCCTCGTAATGAAGACTTTTCCATCACTAAGACTTCCTAGCTAGTGTGAAAAAATCAACCTTTGTCGCTTCTGCTTTAGATGCTAAATCTTTTTTATTCCTTTTATGAATTGCATCCAAAGGTTTGAGGATTTTTTGTTCAATTAACTTTTTATGTGAGGTTTGCATAAATGCATCTACTAACGCGGCAATGGTTGCACCCTCGGTTGATCGGCCTTGTATATAGCCATAGCCTTGCTCTCCTGTTTGTAGTCCCACAGAACATCGAGATACCGTGATTTCACCCAAATTAAATGAATTTCCAGTGCCTCCAGATCGTCCGCGGACCATAACAGTTCCAATCTCTGGTTTTCTAAAAAATTCATACTCGGCGTTAATCTGTACTTTTTTCCAAAGTGTGGAGAGAGAATCCAAGTCAGATTTAGCCAATATTGATAACCACTCTTTCCTAGACCAATTTTTTTTTTGCATTTTTGTTAACCGTGGACAACTAGACAAATCTAATTTATTGCTAAACTGTTTTTAGAAAAAAGAAAAGTGAAGTTTTTGTAACATGGGAAAACTAGGGCTTTGGCAATCAATTGCTGAAATGTTACTTGATGACATAGGTCAAAAAAAATTAAAAGCGGGTGAAAAACTTCCTACTGAACTAATGTTATCAAAGCGTTTTGGAGTAAATCGGCATACGGTTCGAAGAGCGCTACAGCACCTTGCTGAGAAAGGAATAGTTTGGTCAAAGCGTGGAAGTGGTGTCTACCTTAAGGCGCCGCCAACGGAATATCCGATTGGAACGAGGGTTCGGTTTTCACAAAATTTAACACTAGATGGGAGGCTTCCTACACGCAAAACTCTTACTCTTGAGATAAGAGCAGCCTCGGTAGAAGAAAGAAACGCTCTCAACGTAGTTGATAATGGAAAAGTACTGGCCTATTCAGGCATTTCTTTTGCAGACGGTCAGCCGATAGCTCTTTTTAACTCCATCTTTGACCCACTGCGCTTCGGTCGTTTAATTGAGCGTATAAAAGTGAATAATTCAGTTACAAAATCATTAAATGACTGTGGTATAACAGATTACACTAGAGCATGGACCAAAATAACAGCTCATTTGGCAGATCCCGTTAAGGCCAATCATTTGCAAATTAATGATGGCCAACCACTTTTATGCACAACGAGTTTAAATATTGCCCCAGATGGTACTCCTATCGAATATGGGAAAACCTTCTTTTCAGCAGAACATGTTGTTTTGAGCCACTCGGATGATCTGTCATATTCTTGATACATCATTGATTTATTGACGAAGTAAACGGGAAAAGTATGTCACTAACATTTAAGAATGCAAAAGTTTTATGGTCTGGAGGGTTTTCCCAGGAACCTATTTCAATGTCTGGTGATAGGATTGTTGATGGTAATTTTAAACCCATCGATCTCTCAGGTTACTTAATTCTACCAGGCATTGTAGATATGCATGGCGATGCCTTTGACCATCATATTGCGCCAAGGCCTAGTGCCCCTCTGGATATTTCTCTAGCATTCCCACGGATAGATATAGAACTGGCCTTGAATGGAATAACGACTGCCTGGCTTGCAAAAAGTTGGTCATGGGAAGGAGGGCGCAGGAGCCCTGAGCATGCGAAAGAGTTTGCTGAGTCGCTAGATAAATATCGCCTAAAATCCTTGACGGATCTGAGACTTCAGCTGCGATGTGAAACTCATACTGTCGATAGCTTACGGGACCTTTTGCATTCAATAAAAAAATTTAACATTGATTACTTAGTGTTTAATAATCATCTCTCTGATGCGATGGGAGTCTTAAGCAAGAGTGATGACGCTTTTGCAGCTTGGGCTGCGCAGGTGGGAAAATCCTTCTTAGAGCAAAAAGAAACCGTTTTACGCTATAATGATATAAGAAATTCAGAAGTGCATCAGTATCTTCTAGCTATTATGGAGCACGTAAAAAAATACGACCTTGTTGCAGGGTCTCACGATGATCCAGATAAAAAGACACGGAGATATTTCTCGGAACTTGGTGCAAAAATATGCGAATTTCCACTAAGTATTGAGGCAGCCAACGAAGCAAAAAGAAAAAATGAGCCCGTATTAATGGGTGCTCCAAACGTTTTGCGAGGTGGCTCTCAATCTGGAAATATTGCTGCTGAAGATCTCATCAAAAATGGGCTTTGTGACGTCTTAGTGTCGGACTACTATTATCCAAGTCTATATTTAGCTGCATTAAAACTTGTGCGCGAACGCGTTCTTACCTTGGAACAAAGTTGGGATTTAATATCGCGTAATCCTGCTCGTATTATGAGACTTGATGACGTGGGTGAACTAGCTTTTGGCAAACGGGCTAACATGGTAATCGTTGACCGCTCTAACATGGCTATCGAGGCTACAGTTAGCAAAGGAAAGTTTGCATTTGTGAGTGGAAAGTTTATGGATAGTTTTACTTTCCAAAACATTGGCATTAGTACTGTTGCTGCTTAAATGGTGGCTACCCGTACTTGTCTATAAATGCTTCGGCAGATAAATTTCTAAAATCCGGCAAGCATTCTTCTATTTTATCATGATCCCAGTCCCACCACGCCAATTCAATCATTTTGTTTGCTAATCTGCGGGCAAGCCTCACTCGAAGAGGTTTGGCAGGGACCCCCGCAACGATAGTATATGGGGAAACATTTTTCGTAACAATTGCACCCGAGGCTATAACGGCACCATGTCCTATTGTTATATCTGGCTTAATTTGTGAATTATGTCCCAACCAGGTATCATGCCCGATATATGAAATGCGGTCCTCTCTTTTTTTAAACCATGCATTATCAGCAGCGGCGTTATCCCAATAGTCATCCGAGCGATACTGAAAGTGATGCAGACTTGCGCGGTCTAAAGGATGATCAGAAGCGCCTATTCGGACAAAGCTTGCTATATTCGAAAACTTTCCTACAGATGCGTTGGCAATATCTGCGTATCTGTCACAATATGAGTAATCACCAATTATAGAGTTTTTTATTCTCGAGCCCCTGCCAATCTCGCAGTAACGCCCAAAGGTGCTGTCTATAAATTCCACACCTTCATGAATGTACGGAGTTTCGGGTTTTAATCTCGCCATATGTTTAACAGAGGAACTTAACTGTCCAAGGATCCCTTGATCAATCGCTGTCGGATTTTTCCTGATAGCCAGTCAGTAGCTGTGACCAGTAATATTATTAATATAATGTAATAAGTCACCTCTTCCCAATTACTTTGAGTAATGATTGCTTGCGTGAGTAGTAAGCCAATTCCACCACCAACCATCGCACCAATAACCGTTGCAC
>LUQC01000050.1:16095-31276 GCA_001627925.1 Rhodobacteraceae bacterium REDSEA-S34_B6
GCAATAGTTAGAACTGGAAGGTTCAAAATAATATAAAATTTGACTGATTAAAACTGGGGTAATTTGAGGGATAACTCCGAAACGATAGCGCTGTATATTTCGCGCGCCTGTTGACTGTACGCCGTCTATTTGTTTGTTGTCGACATTTTCTAGTGCCTCTGAAAATAGCTTTCCAAATGTACCCGTGTCAGTAACAACCATGGCCAGGGCTCCCGTTAGTGGTCCGGGTCCGAAAGCACGTGCTAAGATTATTGTCCATAACAAATGATCTAGGCCTCTGGTAAAATCAAATATCCGCCGGAAAAAAAACCTGATAGGCTGCAGGGGCGTAATATTTTTTGCTGCCAAGAAGGCAAGCGGGAATGCTACCAAGGCAGCTCCAAATGTACCCAAAAAAGCCATCAAGATAGTTTCGCCAATCGCCCAAGCAACATCTGAGTGTCTCCACATTTTATTGTACCAAAAGTCCCTCATTATTTTTGGTAGTTGCCCATTAAATGCTAGCGAAGCTAGTTCAGATATACTTTTCCCATGATATTGGCTGTCTAGAGTAAAGAAGAATAATTCCCAGCCATAAAAATATCTAAATACTTCTGTACGATTTCGGGTAATTGTGAGGCGACCTGCGTCTGTTGTAATGGTAACTCGGTTTTTTGACTGGTTTATCCAATCCGGCAAGGGTCCATCGGGGTATTCCGCCTCTATACCACGCAAACCCGGTTCAGCCCAAATTCTACCGTAACTAGGTATCTCATAAACAACATCTTTTTCACCAAAGTAGATCAAATGCCCGTTGCCAAGATCTACTTTGCTTGTGCTGCCTAATTCTACCCACTCCGGTGCTTCTCCAGATGGATATCTACCTTTCTTTTCGCCTTCAATTGATATTGAAATATCGCCTTTTCGGTTATCGCGAGTGACATGCACTTTATGGCTATACATGTCCCCCACTAAACTTTTTGCGTTTTGTAGAGACCCCCGCTCACTCAGGCCTAGGATATCGAAGGAAATAAAAACATACGTTAGGTAGGCTAAAATAGCTAGTGGAATACCAAATGCCCAAGCACGTTTAAAATAAAATAGTTCGTATACATCTGACTTAAGGGTTTCTGTATTATCTACATTCATAGTAATCCCTCAGATTTTCTGCCGTATGTCAAACGATCCCGCAATATTCCAGACAGCTGATCAACAATTACAATGGTTAAAAACAAAAGTATGAAAATGGCACCAGCTTCGTCGTATCGGCCTTTGCCCCACGAAATCGCATTTTTCAAATCATATCCAATTCCACCGGCACCTACAAAACCTAGAATAGCAGAAATGCGAATGTTGATCTCAAACCGCAATAGGGCGTAACTGAAATAGTTGGGAGAGACTTGTGGAACAACGCCAAGTAGCATTTTTTGCATCCAACTCGCGCCCACAGAGGACAATCCATCAAGGGGTTGAAGCGATGCATTTTCGTTGACTTCGGAAAATAATTTTCCAAGTGCTCCTGTTGTGTGAAAGGTAATAGCAATCATGGCAGGGACAGGGCCGCCACCAAGTATGAAAATTAATATAAGTGCTATCACAAAATCAGGAATTGCTCTCATAATGTCTAAGATACGCCTAAAAACTGGAATGAGCCGAGGCCACTTAGCCATGCCTTGTGTCGCGAGCATTGACAACAATACAGCGAATATTGATGCCGTCAAAGTTGCTGCAGCCGCGATGTTAATCGTCTCTATTAGCGATGGAAAGAATTTGATGAAAAGACCGGGAAGCTTTTCTGCTTTTTCACTAGCCTCTAAAATTACTTCTCCGGGAAAGTCAAATATGTTTGTAATGCCGGCCCAAAAGCCGCCTGCATTTCTACTGTCTACAATATCGAAGCCAGCTATCATTAGAATAACAAAAACGCCAAGTAAAATGGCGCTGTAAGTCCGACGCTTTTTTATAAGTTCGAAATAGTCTGCTTCGTATTTTTGAGTTGAAATTGTTTCAGACATTGCGTTCCTAAAGTATTGGTAGTACGCCTCATGACCAATAGGCATAACTCCCAATCGTTCTCCTGAGAAAACGCCATATGCACATTCTGGATCCATCGAATGTAGACTAGCAGTAAGTCCAGTCATTTTGACTTTTACATCTTCCGGTAGTGATTTGCTAATAACAATAGGACCTTCTGGAATTTGCTTTGACTGCCAAATTTGTACCATGTCATTCATATCTACAAGACCTGCATCAACTGCTTTTCTTAATGCGCCAGCATTGAACCCATCTTCCCATTCACCAAGCCCATCAGCCCAAGTTACGCCTCCGTCTACGTCGCCATTGTTAACGGCGACAATCGTCTGCTCATGACCACCGGTGAACTTTACCTCACCAAAATAGTCACCAGAATCCATTGTGGCGCCGGTCGCCTGAGGGATTTCGATTGAGGGAATTAGGTATCCAGAAGTAGAGTTTGGATCACCAAATCCAAAAACTTTTCCCTTCATGTCGTCAAGGGATGTTATGCCACTGTCCTTTCTGGCAAATCCAATTGAATAGTATCCATATCCGCCGTCCATATTTACCGGTACTAATATAGGCTCCACTGCATCTGGATTAGAAATAAAAGTTTTTGCGTATCCTGATGCTCCAAGCCATGCCATATCAATAGTGCCGCCTAAAAGGCCTTGGATTACGCCATCGTAATCAGCAGGTGCAAACAATTTTGTTGGGACTCCAAGTAAGTCTTCTGTTTTTTCGCGTAAACATTCATTACTTGTCATTCGGTCCTGTGCGTTCTCTCCACCTAATATTCCAATACGAAACTCTGATATTGAGTGACCACCTGCAAATGCAGCGGTTGATAAAGCTGTAGAAGCAACAATTGCTGATAGTAATTTCTTCATAATTTATCTCCGATTGTGCCCGCTATATTTTTCACGGGCTGTTTGAAATTAAACTGAAACAAGGTTAAACTCTCGTATTTCAGTTGATGTTGCTGCCTCGGAAAAATCAGAGCCAGCGCCATATATTTTGCGAGCTACTTCGGTTGTCAGTTCAGACGGTGTCCCGTCAAAAACTACATTGCCATTTCGCATACCAATCACACGATCACAGTATCTTCTCGCAGTATCTAAGGTGTGAAGGTTCGCAATCACAGTTCGTCCATCTTCGTCGTGTATGCGACGAAGAGTTTCCATAACGATTTGTGCATTCATTGGATCTAGAGAGGCAATTGGTTCATCTGCTAAGATTATTTTTGGGTCTTGCATCAGTGCTCTTGCTATCGCAACTCTTTGTTGCTGCCCACCAGAAAGCGCTTCTGCTCTTTTGGCGGCGTGCTCTGCAACTCCGAGTCGGCCCAAGATTTCAATGGCAGTATGTATATCAGACCTTGGATACAAATTGAAAAAGGTGGCGACAGTAGATCTTTTATTTAATGTGCCATGAAGCACATTGCTTACAACATCCATGCGGGGGACTAAATTGAATTGTTGAAAGATCATTGCGCAATTCGATTGCCATTTTGCTTTTGCTGCGCCGTTTAAGTCTGATACCGATAAACCATCGAAAGAAATACTCCCGGAGGTTTGAGATTCTAGCCGATTTATCATGCGCAACAGAGTAGATTTTCCCGCTCCAGAAGCGCCAATAATGCCAAGCATTATTGGTTTCTCTATGTCAATTGAGACTGAATTTACAGCAATATTAGAGCCAAACTTTTTAGTCAGATTATTTATTTTGAGCATGATTCCCCCATACTTTCCGCTGGGATATCTCAACATTGTTGTACTTTTGTGAAGTTTTTATAAAATTTATATGACGGTTTAGGTTATTCTTTCTTCAACAAAATTGGATTGGACCAAGCTTTCTTATTTGCCCGATCGACCGCAGTAACTCTAACCCATCCCCCTTTTAAAAACCGGCTTAATGAAAGTGAAATTTTTGTAATAGACTCCCCATGATGGGCGGTAGCTGCGGAACCTTGGCCTTGCAGAATAACACTGCTAACAGCACTTGTATGAATGTTAATTTTTTTCTCTGATATTGAGATATCTTTAAGCTCAGGGCCTTGGCTTGAATAAAATGCACCGGATTTTAATGCTTTCAAAAGATATTCAGGTTCATTTTTTTCTGATTTAACCATTAGCCATCCACCGAAGTGATCGGGTTCTGTAAAATGCGCATCGTCAGTAGCAATAAGATTTAATCGCCTGTTATTAGAGAGTAATAAATCAAGGGTGTGAAAGCCATCCGCCCGGTCTGCTCCTACAGCACATCCGTGGTTATAAACCTCAACTGCGTGCGCTGCAGATATTGAAAGTGCATCCTTAAAGCTCAGTCCGGACCAATGTGGGTGAGCAATAGCAACAAAGGCTCCTGCGTTGACTGCCCGCAAAGCTATTTCTGGGCCACTCTCTTGATCTCTAATAGGTAGAAAATGTGGGGAGTTCGATGGTTTAAAATCAGTCGGAAGTCCTACTGCCAGTATATGCCAAAGTTCACCATTTTCCAATGCACCGGAATGCAGCTCTGCACCAATCAGCGTTGTGAAATTCTCATCTCTAAAGCCGGACGTATCTGTTAAAGGATAATCGTAAAGTCCGATAAAATGATCGGTAACGGAAATAAAGTCATATCCTTGGTTTTTGTATCTTCGGCATACTTCGCCTGGGTCCAGCAACCCGTCGGACAGATTTGAATGAGTATGTATATTTCCTCGCCAGAACTTTCCAGGATTTTCAAATGCAGATAAATTCATAAACGGTTCTTTATATTACAATATAATAAGGAAGTTAGATATTTATTGTAACCTGATTATGAACGAATTAATTCTAATTGATTTGAATGTACTATCTTACCATTTGATATTGTTGCAACGACAGAGGCATAGTTATTTTCATGCCAATTTAGTAGTAATAAATCTGCTCTTTTGCCAACTTCAACTACTCCCCTATCCTCGAAATTCATTGCTGAGGCTGGTCCGCTGGACACCAAACTCCAGAGATGTTCCAAAGGGGCGCGTTGATCTTGGTATAATTTATGAATTGAACCAAGCAGCGCTGGGTAATAATAATCTGATGCAAGTACGTCACACAACCCGTCTTCGACCATATCACCGGCATTAACAGACCCCGTATGGCTGCCACCTCTTAAAACGTTAGGTGCGCCAAAAACAATAATGTCATTACCATTCTTCGCATTTCTTGCTACCTGAGCGGTCATTGGGAATTCTGCAGTTTTGGCTCCAAGCTCTCGGAAGAAATCTCTAGTTTCATGCTGTGTATCATCATGGCTAAGCATTGGTATGTTTTTACTATTTGCTATTTTCGCAAGCTCTTTTATTTTGTCTGGAACTTCGCTCTTTCTCTCCCAAATTTGTCCCAGCCTAGCTACATACTCTTTTTCGCTCATGCCAGATCTTTTAAGTTTTGAGCTAATTCGAGTGAGCAATCTTGGATCATTCAAATCAGCTGCCTTGAAGCCTTCGGAATGTTCAAACGGTCTCTCCTGAAGTGTGGTATTGAATGGTCGCATAGTAATAGAAGTATGGTCATTAAATGCTAATGCCGGGGGTAAAGAATTTGAAAACAACTTTTCTATAAGTCCAATTGCTTCAAATGCGAAAGTTTCCCACCTTATTTGGATTCTGTTTTCAACAGACAAACGCTCTGAGAATTTATTGATATATGATATAAGCTCATATGACTTGCCAGTCGATCTAAGACCATCCTCCCAACTGAAGGTTATTGCGTGATAGGCTGTAGTAATCCCATTGGTAGAAAGCTGTTTATCGGTTTCAGATATTGCAATGTTCAATGGAATTTCCACACCAGGTCTGGGCATTATTTGCCTTTCGAAAGCATCCCCATGGACGTCAATCAGTGAGGGCGTTAACAGTAAATTTTTACCATTGATTATAATTTCGCCATTAAGTTTATCTCCAATTTCACTAATCAAACCATTTTCTATTAACACACATGTTTCGATAGTACCTGTTGGGAATAAAACGTTGGCTCCTTGAATAAGAATTGACGGAAAATTCATCGATTAAATTCACACTCTTTCTGATTACCTAATTATTGGTCATTAGCGATTGATAATTTTTTGTCTGGCATAATTACTGATTTGCTCAATTCCTAAAACAAGTATGAAAATCATTCCGATAATGACCATTGCTCTATCATATGAGAAAAAATTGAATAGGCTTTGTAATTGCAAGCCAATACCTCCTGCACCAACTATACCCAAGACTACAGACGATCTGACTGCCTTTTCGAAAGCAAATAGTGAGGTTGCAATGAAACCTGGCATCGCAGCTGGAATAACTGCAGAAAAAACGGCGTCCACTTTTGTCGCCCCACAACATTCCAGAGCTTCGGCAGGGCTCTTATCGACCTCCTCCATTTCTTCGGCAAAAAATCGTCCACAAAATCCAATAGTGTCCACCATTATCGCAAGCGTGCCCGCAAATGCCCCCAGACCAACTACAACAACAAAAATGATTGCCCAAACGAGGTCTGGGACTGTTCTGAAGAAAGCAATTATTCCCTTTGACAAAACCTGTATTGGCCTAAGATAAGGCGACGTAAACAGCAAATCCTTAGAAGCTAGTAATGCTAGTACAAATCCAAAAATTACACCTAATATGGTACCAGCAAAAGCCATTTGAATTGTTTCTACCAGTGCAGCTAAATATCTGAAGAAGGCATCCCAAGTAATTCGGTGTTCTGAAAAAGGTGGAAAAGCCCTTCTCAGAAAATCCATAAGGTATTCTGGGCTTCCAATTAATTTTGAGAAAGAAAAACCAGATCCTGAAAAAGACCAACCAGAAAATAGCACAAAAAGTACTAAACATAATATGTAAAAATGTAATTTGGGAGGCAAGCGTCGCGGTGCATCATCCATATTCACTTATAAGATCCTCCGATTTGAGTGCATCTGTTTTTTCGTTTAAGCTGATATTCCCGTTCTTTAAGGCAATGATCCTATCGGCATAGTCCAAAGCTTGATCTGTATTGTGAGAGGTGAATAAGAGCGTGATTTTCTTTTCCTTACATAGCTTAAAGAACAAACTCATTACTTGTTGGCCTGCAATAGGGTCGAGACTTGCAGCTGGCTCATCTGCTATAATTAGTTCCGGATCTTGCATCAGAGCACGCGCGATTGCGACCCGTTGAGATTGGCCTCCAGAAAGCGAGTCAGCTCTCTTGAGCGCTAATGGCTCCAGCCCTACCATTCTTAGACAATTGACGGCCTTTGATCTAATAGAATTTGGCGCGGTAGCATGAGTCCAACGACCAATCGCTGAAAGAGGCAATATAGATTTATTATTCGCTTCTCCGATTGAACCGTGAATCACATTTGAAAGTACCGACAGTCGTGGAACAAGATTGTGCTTCTGGAATACAACGCCAACGTTAGAGCGCATTTTCCGAAGCTTTAACTGCGACATGGAATTAACTCTACTATCGAATATGTCTATTGAACCGCTGTCAGGTTTTGTTAAAAAAAGTGCGCATTTTATCAAAGTAGACTTGCCGGCCCCGTTGGACCCGATAATAGACAGCGCTTCACCTTTCGGAACCTCGAAATTTAAGCCGTCGAGAACCATTTTGCCATTATATGATTTTCTTAGATCAGCGATCTTTAATACTATCATTTTTAACCCAAAAGCAGTCTTGGATTGAGAAAATCCAAGACTGCTGGAGAAAGTGTTTATCTGTAGTTAGTCTAAATTAAATTCAGGCATGCCTGCGGCAACATACATCTCTCTTACTACGTCGTAGTCTGAGTCATTTACAGGAACTAACCTAGTGCCTTCGTACTTGGAATGGGCTGCAGTGCCGTCGTTAGCATCGACACCTCTGAAAAGAGCTTCCAGCAACATTTTTTCATTCTCGACAATTGCGTTTTTGATGGTGTTATATTCTTCACCTTTGATATGGCCACCCGCCATTATCATGTCCATGGGTAGGTCGCCTGAGCGAAGTAATACTTTGTAATCACCATTTCCGGTAGGTTCTTTACTTCTGCTATATTTTATCCAACTTCTAACATTTGTCGCCAGACCATCTGTGTCACCGCGAACCATTGCCGGATGTTGTAGAGATTTACTGGTAAAGACAGCTTCGATATCCGTAAGTGGATCGATACCATAGTCCTTTAGTAGTTTCATGGGACAAAAGTGATATGAAGTAGATCCCTGTTTGAAAGAAATTTTCTTGCCTTTAAGGTCTGATGCTTTGGTGTATCCATCCGCTGTTTTTACCACAATCCCACAGTAATAATCAGGGCGTGCTATACCGATCATTGCTTCGCCGTTTGTGAGTTTATTTATTGCTACATACTCCGCGGGTCCGGTAAATGCTAAATCTACTTCGCCGGCTCGCATCGCTTCTGCTGCTCCTGTGTGACTAGCAACTTGTATCAATTTCATCTCTGCGTTTAATATCGATGCCAGTGCCTCTGCTAACGGCCCCCATTCAGATACCATTTCTTCCATAGATTCGGCATCCGTTACAGTCATCGTGTAGGTTTTACCATGTGATCCAGCCAGAACAATGTTGAAAGAACTTGCAAAAAGAACTGCAATTATTGTCGTAAAAAGGCGTGATAATTTCATCATTTTAAGTCACTCCAAAAAAAGGTTAAGAGGTGCTTTGTTTCTCATAGAAAAATCAAAGTTTGATGACGAAATTGTTATATTTTGGTAACAAGAATTTAATAAAAATGTAAATTTGCACTTTTCAGAACTGGCTACTATGTGTTCCAGTTTGTGTCCTCATATCGCTCAATTAAACGTCTTTGTGGGTGAATTGTAATATTGTGAGTAAGAGTGAGACAGGCTTAACCTGCATTGACTAGCAAAATATTTCTATTATTCTAGAAATATGGAAGTAATTAGTAACTACTCGTTATCTATAGAAAAGGCGGCCTCTTGCTTTGCCGCACTTGGTTCGGAGCAACGTCTCTCGATCCTAAAGATACTAGTTCGCAGCGGTCCGGTGGGGCTAACTATTGGAGAATTAGGAGACCGCTCGGGAGTTACTGGTTCTACACTTACGCATCATATGAAGATACTTACACAAGCCGGTATGGTTGAGCAGAAAAAAAATGGAAGATCGATTATTTGTGCTGCGGTTTCTTTTGATGAAATTCAAAAACTAAGCGAGTTTCTGCTACAAGACTGTTGCGTGGATAGGAAAGTAACTTGTGATGACTGACATAACCAATTTTCAGAGAACCTATAGATCGATTGATAAAGCGGTTGGCTCTTTGTGTCTGATCTTCCTGGTTCTTTTGATTTGGGATTTGAATGAGTTCATTTCAACGTTTTTATTTATGATAAATGCCTTGCTGGGTACTGCGCCCTTTATAATTTTTGCAGTTTTGGCAGTTGCTTACTTAAAGGCAACAAGTGCCGAAAATTTATTATCAAAGGCTTTCTCAGGGCCTCAATTGAGAATGATTTTTCTTGCAGCCTTTTTAGGAGGTTTATCTCCCTTTTGCTCGTGCGAAGTCATTCCGTTTATTGCAGCTCTTCTTGCCATAGGAGCTCCACTCAGCGCTGTTATGGCCTTCTGGCTGGCTTCTCCTTTAATGGACCCTGCAATGTTTTTAATTACAAGTGGAACGCTTGGTTGGGATTTTGCAATGGGCAAAACAATATTCTCTGTTGGAGTTGGGGTTCTTGGCGGGTTTATTACGATGATTTTTCATAAGAGTGCGGTATTTTTAGATCCGTTGCGAGACAAACCTCAAATCGGGGGCTGCTGCGGGGTAAAAGAACCTTTCGTCGGAACACCTCTATGGAAATTTTGGAAGAGCAATGACCGCTTGGAAACATTTAAATCCACAACAACAAGCAATGCTTTTTTTCTGATAAAATGGTTAGCTCTTGCTTACTCGATTGAAGCACTGATGATCAAGTATATTCCCGCTGAATTGATCGTTACCATGGTTGGCGGACAGGGTTTCGTTACAATTCTTAGTGCGGCAATTTTGGGAGCGCCTGCCTATTTGAATGGATATGCTGCAGTTCCACTAGTTGATGCTTTGATATCTCAAGGTATGTCTATAGGAGCAGCAATGAGCTTTATGATTGCTGGTGGCGTAAGCTCTATACCTGCTGCAATTGCCGTTTGGGCCCTAGTGAAGCCAAAAGTATTCGCCGCTTACCTGTTCTATGGAATAGTCGGGGCCACTTTGTCTGGGCTCGTCTGGCAATTTTTTAACTAACTTTTATATTTTTGTCACATTGATTTAACAAATATGCACTTCCTTTGCGCTAAAAGGATACATAAAATGTCAATCGGAGACGCTTTGGTCAGATTTCATAATAGCTTTTTAAACGGATATGATGAAGAGTTATTTGATGAATTGTGGCATGATGAATACGAGGGATACAGCAATTCTACTGGCACGCCAGTTAAGAAAGCTAATCTAAAATCATTCATGGAGGCTTCTACTGGGGTAGTAACTCATGGCACGGAAATACTATATGAAAACGATGAGGTGCTCGTTGCTGAATGGAAATGTACATTTCCCAAAAACTCGTCGAGGAAAGAGGGATCATACACGGTGCTTATTTGGCATAAACTGAAAAATGGAAAGATAATCTCACATCGGTCTGGAATGACACGTACGGATCACTAGCTTAAGTTTACCCCAATTTAATTACGGTAAAATAAGCATTAGCGATCTGCATTTAGCACTTCACGGGGGATGGCAAAAGCAATTGTTTCTGCCGAACCAAACTCAACTTCGGTCCAATAATCTTTATCTATAGTAGCAATCCAAGTCGCACACGTTGGGTAATCGTGAAACCTCTCATGTGCTGGTGGGATTTTTGCCATAGCTTCAGCAAAATTTGCGCATGCAGGATTATGTGAAATAATCAAAACTGCTTGTTCTTGCGCTGACTTTAAAGTGCATAACAACTTTTCAGGACTAGGGTGATAGAGGTCTTCAAGAAAGCGCAACCTAGTTGGCTTAACTTCAAGTCCTTCGAATGTTTCTCGTGTACGTTTAGAAGATGAAATTAGTGCTTCTTTTGGTAAGAAATCATTTTCACGCAACCAACTGCCCATCGCCTGAGCTGAAGCCCGACCTCGCCCATTCAATGCACGCTCATGGTCAGAAACAGGTTTGTTCCAGCTCGATTTAGCATGGCGCATTAATATTAATCGTAGGGTCATATCAAATACACGGCACTAAATTTTCAAACTTGAGTAAATATGTGAGTTTTTACTAGCGTAAAGATGATTACTTGTATCCTTTGCATTGGTGCCTCCAAGTCATTGACCAGAATAGCCAATAATGAAAAATATACAAAGTGAGAAGCTGAACAAGTGGCAAGTGGGTAAATTCAAAGAAACCTTGTAATTAGTGGGTAGTTATGGGACGAATTTAACAAAAATATAAAAATAAATTTATAAATCTTTTACTTACTATGGTTAGCGATGCGCTCGTAACATGTTAGGGGAAAAATATGCTTACTCATAATTTTAATGGAACTGTCGTCGTAAAAAATAGTGAGAGTGGAGCTCTCGCTCAGGCCATTCTTACTGATAAAACTGCAGATAAATTAAAAGTGAACCTAAATGGTGTTCCACTTATTTTTGAAAAGGTTACGAAGGGCAGATATACTGCAACCTGCTCCAGTTCAAGCTTTGAACTCGTGAGCGGCTAAGCAACTGTAATATTAGTAACTTAAAAAATTGTCTGATAGAGTAATCTTCAGCTTTTGATATTCCTTTTCCGTGTGAAAAAACATCGACAGTTGAATATTCTAAATAGGCATTTGCCTAATAGTTAAATTAAACCATTTGGTTAGCCGCCATTTTTTGTACTAATTAGTCGTAGTCATATCAATATTTTATATGGGTTGTTATATCGCTTAATGTTGATTTGTGGAAAAAAATATATTTTAATATTTTATATAATTATAAAAGTATAAAAAATTGAGGCAGATATGAATATATTTTCGGCGCAAATGTTGCTGAAGCATTATGGTCGTGGAAAGCGGCCACGCGGCAAAATCAGTAGACAAGTATTTATCTATACAGCAGTACTTATCGCAGGAACAGCAATGATGTACTTCCAGTTTTCTGCAGGTTAACAATTAAACTGTCATACTTTTTAATCCATTTTTTATATGTTGTCGTACATACAAAAAATGGGGGAAGCATGGTTGAAAAACAGAAATCTGATGAATTTGAGAACTTACTTGATTATTGCCGGCTATGGTACGGTATAGTCAGCACTGATGATAACCGAGAGCAGGCAATTTACTATGGTCGCCTAAGCGGTTTCTTTACAAATGAAGATACCTTGACCCCTATGGGTGAGCAGGTTGCTAAATTGATAAATGATGGTCTTGCAGCGTAATTAATCGCAACTGTTATGCTCAGTTTTATGTTAGTTCATAAATTTGTAATAAATTGTGATTATAAAGCCGAGGTATCGAGAGGTACTTTTCTCTAATTTGATAACCCCTACTTATAACTCCCTTATAATAACCACTGTTATTTGGGAGTTATTTTTTTGGTAACTTTTATAAAAGATTTACATTTCCCTGATTATAAGCCGACATAATTCACTGCAATTTCTTTAAAGCGCCATTTAGTGTGAGGGGCAATTATAATGGTAACAGATCGAAACAGTCAGCAAAAATTTATGTTTCTTGTAATTTATACTAAGAATGCAAAACTCGTTATGCATATACTCCCACGGCTAAAACCAAGTTCGCAGCGAGTTCTTAGGAAACCAAGTATCTTCAAACCTTTAACAGCCTCTCCACCATGGAGGATCGCTTGATCATCTATTCAAGTATTTGGCATGTTAAGGTATGACGTCACTGGGAGAGCCTGATGAGCACAATATACATACTGACGAACTGGTAAGTCAGTGTGCCAAACCAACATAGTTATATACATTGGCTCACAGATCAAGAAGCCTATTTGTAATAGAATAATAAAAGAAATCAAAATCTATAATTTCTATGTTTATATTTTTAAATATTTTTACATCAGGTGATTTCGTGCGGTTTGGCTGGTGATCCAAATAGGGAGGAATTGAAAACTAAGCAACCAAACCGCAGGTAAAATTATAGCCAATTTAATGACAATACGGTTTCGCTTTGGTAAACTTTTTGTAAATCTTGAAATGGGTAATTAGTCGGTCGAATTTGGAGTTAAAAGTTTAGAATTTTAGTAAATTTAATTTATACAAAGCGCTAAAATTGCCAAGTAGACCTGTAAATTTTGAGGGTCGACTGTGGCTGCTGTTGCATAAAAATTAACCTCTGTTAATGTTTACAACAAGTTTGAATTTAAATCAGACTAAAAATATTTGTGCTTATACCTGAAACCATTGGAGCCCTGGATTGGAATTTTTCGATCATGTTATTGTGGGTGGTGGTATTTTGGGCGCATCTATCGCTTATCATTTGTCAGAATATAGCTCTAAGCGTATTTTAGTTATAGATCGAGGTCAATTCGCCAGTGGCTCTTCAAGCAAAGCAGCTGGACTTATTTTGCAATGCTCGTCCAAACACTCAAATATTCCACTTGCAAAAAAAACGGTCGACATAATCCCTGTTTTAGAGAAGATCAATGGAGAACGAATAGATTTTCATCAGGTGGGAAGCCTCCGAGTTGCATGTACAGATTCTAGTATCGCGGAATTGGAGTCACTTGTTGCGGCAGCTTCTAGGTGGGGAGTAGATGTTTCTTATCCGAGCCAAAAAAAAATTAAAGGAATAGCTCCATGGCTTGAAACAAAAAAAATTTTAAAATCTGTATTTTTTCCAACTGATGGTTATATCGACCCCTATCTATTGACATGGCAATACATAAAGGCTGCAAAAAAAAATCACGTAAAATTCGTGTCAAATGTAGAAGCAACAGGAATATCGATTCATCAAGGACAGATTAAAGGTATTCAAACACCAGACGGTGACATCGCATGCACTAATTTGATTGTTGCGTGTGGGGTATGGGCTTCATTATTTTCGGATCAAGTTGATATTTCAATTCCCATGGCGCCAGTTAGAAGCCATTATTGGATTACGGGCAATGAAAAAGAATATAAGAACAGTGGAGCAATTGTAATGCTTCCTGATATATCCACATATTTTCGCCCTGAACTTGGTGGATTACTTCTAGGGGTACAGGAAAAGAACTGTATCGCATTTGATGCTAGAAAATTACCCAAGAATCTTGACTCTTTTGCCCCAACGGCTGGAGACGAGCATCTAGATACGCTACAGGAATCTTATACTGCAATTTTACAATTTTATCCAGATTTGGAAGCAGTGAGTATAACAAATTATATTAGTGGGCTTTCGTCCTATACACCGGATGGTGAAATTATTTTGGGTAAGATAGATACGATTAAAGGTTTCTTTGTCGCAGCTGGAGATTGTGGTTCAGGTATCACATTATCGGGAGGTATCGGCTCAATTATGGCTGAACTCGTTGTCGATGGAAAATCGAAAACAGATATTTCTAAGTTTAAACCGGATAGATTCGGTAAAATCAAAATATATGAAGAAAAGTTTCTTAGCGAGTGTGCTTCTGCTAGGTCGGCAAAGTCAAAAGGCCACTCAAGTCTACAAAATAGTTATTAATCCAATTTGGTTAAAATTTACACGCTTGATTATCAATATTTAAAATCTGTTTGAATACACAAATATCCTTTTGCTTTGTAAAAGTTTTGTGACAACATAACAGAATCAGGTTTGAGTATTTATAAATATTAATTAACCAAGTGGGGGAAGAATATGAAATTTAACTTTGGATTTTTTAAATCGTTAGCGGTTGGATCATTGCTAGCTACATCCGTATTCGCGGATACAGAGCTCACCGTTTACACTGCTGTAGAGGCTGAAGATCTTTCTAGATATGCTGCTAAATTTAACGAAAGTCATCCAGATATTAAAATTAACTGGGTTAGAGATTCTACAGGGATTATTACAGCAAAACTATTGGCTGAAAAAAACAATCCGCAAGCGGATGTTGTCTGGGGTCTAGCAGGTACTTCGCTGCTTCTGCTCAAATCAGAGGGAATGTTAGAGCCTTACGCTCCAGCTGGTGTAGAAAAGTTGGATAGTAAATTTGTTGATGGTGATAATCCACCTGCTTGGGTTGGAATGGATGCATGGGTTGCTGCAGTTTGCTATAATACTGTCGAGGCG
>LUQC01000051.1 GCA_001627925.1 Rhodobacteraceae bacterium REDSEA-S34_B6
GAAATAGCAAACGGAGCTAACATTCCACCAACTCCAAGTTCATTAAGTCTAGCTTCAGTCATGTTAATTGCTTCATAACCATCTCTAAACTCAGCACCATTTACTGCTTTACCAACTTTGTTATGCATTTTTTGAGCGTTTCTTAAACCCTCAATCCACATAACAGCAGCACCTAGTCCTCTATTCCAATATACTGAACCAATTCTACTTTCATCTGCTAAGTTTCCTTTTCCAGCACCGTATACTTGCTCCTTGATGGCAGCAACCAAAGGATATTCTGCACCAGGCAACGCGTTGGCTACAGCGTATGTTCCAACCGCTGCATCACCCGCAGGATACATATCTTCCTCAGCTGCGCCAAATGTGACGTACATCATTCTTTCTCTTGGGAAACGAACTCGTGCAGCATTTGTCATAGCAGTTGAGTTCATACCAGAACCAGCGCCCCAGAAAGTGACCCAGTCTGGTTGCTCTTTTCTGATTTGAAGCCACTGTGATTGCTGCTCCAGTCCAGGCGGTGGGATAGAGATTTCAACTAGTTCAACACCCCAATCATTGGCAATAGACCTCATAGCCGGTAGTGGTTCACGACCATAAGCTGAATCAATGTGAAGGTGTACGATTTTCTTACCCTTCATCTTGTCAATGCCGCCCTCTTGTTCTGCCATAAACTTCATTTTTACAGCAATTTGGGACCAATAATGACTTGCAGCGTTAAAAACCCACGGCCACACTCGCCCATCGGCACCATCAGTGCGCCCATAACCGTACTGCGCAAGAACAACATTGTCTTCAGCCATTCTGTTAATGACCGCGTAAGCTCCTGGAGTTCCTAAAGTATCGAAAACAACAATGCGTTGGCCATCTTTTTCAAGAAGCCTTTGGTAACATTCCACCGTTTTCACAGCGTTATATTCAGTTTCGCATTCCTGCCATGTAAGCATAACACCGTTCACACCGCCATTCATGTTCACATAGTTCATGTAATCTATTTGAGCACCATAATATCCAGTACCCATTGCAGAATAGGGACCAACCCTACTGCTTGCTATCGGAAAATATTGCTTCTCTTCCCCAAATGCTATTTGAGGAGTAGCAAACATCGATAATGCACCAGTGGTCGCTACCACTGAGCCTATCAAATAGTTCTTTAAGTTCTTTAAAAACACACCTTTTCCTCCCTTGATGCTTCGAACCCCTGACCATCATTTATTTGACAATCAACGTTTCTTGAACTCTAACACGTAAGCTTAACATAAAAAAAGTCAACAAATACAATGGTATACCGAATTTAAGTATAAAAAACAGGTGGGTATATTTGTATTCTAATGCATGCTTTCGTTTAGATTTTATATGAAATGTGCCGCGAGCTGGGGTTTTCACGGGGGGAGCCGCAAAACGGCCTGGCTGGTTGCGAGGTTAAACAGACCGTACCTTATATACACTGATTGTCAATCTCTCTAAATTCCTTAAACATAATTAATGGAGTTTATTGAAGATTATATAGGCAGCTTGCCATTTGATATTTCTGAGGCAAGAATTATCCTACAGGAGTAACTGTTTTTTACATAAAGAAGTTAGGCATTACAGGATGCTACCAATAAGGGACCATAATCCATCTGGGCGAACGCCTTATATCACTTATTCCATAATTTTCCTAAATTGCATCATATTTTTCAGCTATTGGGGAAGTATAAACGATCCAGTAATTATAAATAAATTTTTTTCAATTTGGGCACTGATCCCGTACCACCTTAGCCAAGGCGAAGGTTTCTATACTTTATTAAGCTCAACTTTTCTTCATGGTGGCATACTACACTTAGCAGGGAATATGTTATTCCTCTATATTTTCGGGGATAACCTTGAAGATCAAATGGGACACTTTGGCTTTCTAGTTTTTTATTTATTAAGTGGTATTGGAGCCAGTATAATCTATTATCTGACAGCACCTCTTTCACCTATACCGCTGGTCGGTGCATCAGGAGCTATAGCAGGTGTAATGGGAGGCTATCTATTATTATATCCCAAGGCGCGGGTAGATGTAATTTTCTTTATTTTTATATTTTTCAAAATTATTTCTTTGAGGGCCTGGCTGGTGCTTGGCGCATGGTTTCTCCTACAGCTGGCAAATGGAACCGTTCTTCCATCAGGCAAAAGCGGTGTAGCTTATTGGGCGCATATTGGGGGATTTGTAGTTGGAAGTATTCTTTGCCTTCCTACTTTCTTTAGATTGGGTGGCCTTAGATTTTGGAAAGATAGTAGCGGCCATCCACCACATCCTGAGGCAGAATACACACTGGTTAAGTCAGCAATCCCAAAGGTAAAGTCACGGCTTGGGAAAAAATCACCCTGGGGTTGAATTAATTCCTTATTATTTTTGCGAATTCCTCGAATTGAGCATCATTTGCACAAATTACGTTGCCTAAATCATGAGGTTCATCACCACCCTCATCAAGCGCTTCAACAATAGCTCCCGCTTCTCGGGCAATTACCACTCCCGCTGCAATGTCCCATGACTTTAATCCACGCTCCCAGTAGCCATCATATCTACCAGCGGCAACATATGCTAAATCAAGAGCGGCACTACCAAGACGACGGATGCCTGCACTAACTGGCATAAGACGTTTAAGCTGCTGAGATGTGGAAGGAAGATCTGCTACAGAAGCTGCAAATGGGATACCCGTTGCATATAAGCTGTCGGATACTCTGCTCCTTGCTGATACACGAATTCTTTCATCATTCATTCGTGGGCCGTTCATCCAGGCACCGGTACCTTTTTCAGCATAAAAAAGTTCATCTTTTGCGGCGTCAAATATGACACCAGAAATTACTTTACCTTTGTGTTCCAGGGCGATTGATACTGCCCAGTGAGGGAGACCATGTAGAAAATTAGTAGTCCCATCTAGCGGATCAACAATCCAACGACGTGTTGGATCCTCACCATCTGAACCACCACTTTCTTCACCTAACCAACCATAGGTGGGTCTGGCTTCAGTTAAAATTTCTCTTATAATTTCTTCTGCTGCTGTATCAGCTCGTGAAACAAAATCGCCTGCGCCTTTACGAGAGACTTGCAAGTTTTCTACTTCTCTAAAATCTTTAACAAGAGAACGCCCGGCTCGTCGGGCAGCTTTTATCATTGTATTTAGATTTGCACTACCCGGCATGAATACTCTTTCCGCTAAGCGTGACTACGCTATACTTGCGTTTTTACAAATTGCCAAGTACCGATAATATTACTGATCCTACCAGGAGAATAGTAGGCTTAGGTAACAATTGAGTGGATCCACACACCGCCCACAGCAGAAAGAGCCGTAAGTAGAGCACCCCAGGACAGATCGATCGCTACCATTCTTCTGCGCCATCCTTTCAATGTCGCAAAATTTGTGAATTCGTACGTACCATAAGCCATGGCTCCCAATACCAAACCAGCTATGAATGCTTGGAACATGCTTCCACCATTTGCAGCAGGAAGAGCTACAAAGAAAACTATACCAGCCACATAAAGCAAGTAGAACACTCCGGCTGCTCCCATTTTAGGCGCGTCGAGCATCATGTGGCCAATGTGCTTCGAAAACAAGGGGTGTAGCACACGCTTAAGCATTACCACATCTAAGGCAAGAAAAACTAGAGCTGTTGCTAGGTATAATATTAATAATGACATGACTACTCCTGGCTAAGGTTTCTACGATCCGAGTTCCCAATTGGATCAAAGTTAATTTATTCATTGATGATAACTAGGATCCATTGATAAAAAGGAAAGACCAAGTGACCAAAATAGGCGCAAAATACGTCATTTTTTTGCTATATCGCAAAATCACTCAAAAATTTGATTTAAAAAAGCTTCCACAGCTTGCTCGATTAAGTTGAGAGAAGCCTCATAGTCTCCCGTGTAATAAGGATCAGGCACATTAATACTGTTTAGCGATCCATCTATAAAACTTGTTATCTTCCGTATTTTGTTTTCTGGATCAGATGGATAAATATTCTTCAACTCATCGATATTTTGATCATCCATTGCCAAAATCCAATCAAAGTCTCTGTAATCCTCTTTTTTTATAATCCTGGCCCTTAAATCAGAGATATTGTAACCATAATTCTCACATGTATTTTTCATTGGCTCGTATGGTGGGTGTCCTTCGTGCCAGTTTGTTAAACCCGCGCTGTCATGACGAATTTTAAAACCCTTAGTTTTAATTTTTGAACGAAATATTCCCTCAGCAGTTGGAGACCTACAGATATTACCAAGGCAAACGAAAAGTACCGATTTAACCAATAGTTTCTCTAATGTTTATCTAAATGACTATGCGTATGTTTGTGTTTTGTCGAATTTTTGTGCGTATGAGAATGTGTGTGAGTGAGTGATCTGGAACCAGAAGCTGCCATTTCTTTCAGATGAATTGGGATCTCTATCTCAAATGAACCCGCGTTCTCAAAAATCAGCATTAATTGTATTATTTCCCTATCACTAATAGGCCGGGTAAGTCCCATAAACATTATATGATCACCACCTCTTTGAAGCATGAGGTTTCCATTACCTGGAACC
The DNA here is from genome assembly GCA_001627925.1 of Rhodobacteraceae bacterium REDSEA-S34_B6. Taxonomy (GTDB): domain Bacteria; phylum Pseudomonadota; class Alphaproteobacteria; order Rhodobacterales; family Rhodobacteraceae; genus Salinivivens. The sequence goes on from LUQC01000051.1 coordinate 4,547, forward strand.
AATAATCCACCGGCTACTCGCCTCATTTTCATTACACCATCTTCACTCTTAATGTGAGTATGTAACTCAACCCTCTTCGCAAAGTCTGATCTTGCACCAAGCAAACGGTCCTCTGTTGAAGACATATTCTTTATTTCCATGAAGGCCGCTGCTGACTTTGCCAATTTGGAGGAAGCGCGCGCATATGCACCATCAACCGTTATTGTTTCCGCTCCCACAACTAACGGTGTTAGCATTGCTGCTAGCAAAAAAATGAAATGCCTATAGAAAGAAATCATTAGTTACTTCCTTCTATGTTTTAGAAATTAAGCTAAGCCTCTGCTGCCTGGCTTTTCATAACTTCCTTTTTAATTTTCAGTGCATTATCTGACAGTTCGGAGTCTTTCGCTTTAAGAAGAAAAGCGTCCAATCCACCGCGGTGATCAACACTTCGCAGCGCTGCTGCCGTAATTCGCATCTTGAAGCCACGACCCAAGCTTTCTGACTGCAAAGTCACATCATTAAGATTTGGTAAAAATCTTCGCTTCGTTTTGTTGTTAGCATGACTGACGTTATTACCTGTCATGGGGCCTTTTCCAGTCAATTCACAGCGACGTGACATATCGAATTCCTTATTCTTTTAGAATTGATCAACCAATTAAGAAGCTCAATTTTGGAAAATACAGATTCTACTACAAATTTGAAGTGCTTCTAAGTTTAAAGTTAGAGATCGTCAAGCACTGGAACTTAATATTGTAACAAAATAGACAAGCCCGTTCCGAATCTTGATAATTATCTGGGTTTCGCTGTATATTTTTTCAAAATCTTCTGAGCCGCCGCTGAAGAATAGATTTCGCCATTATCAACCATATTCATCAATGCTGACATTTCTTCTTTAACTTTTTCGTCATCAAGCATTGATAAGAGACCCTGACGAATTTCTTCCTTAAACCAAAAACGTGATTGGGCAGTTCGATTATTGTCAAACCATCCCTCAGCCTTCCTCCAGTCTAGAAGCTCTTCAATTTTGTCCCATACATCACCCAGTCCATCTTCTTCCAAAGCAGAGATAGCCATCGCAAGAGGAAACCCCGTTGGATCATGCACTCTTTTGCGCAAAAGCATTAAAGAACTGGAATAATCAGAACAAGTTCGCGAAGCAGCGGCTTTAAGGTCACCATCCGCTTTATTTACAAGAATTAAATCTGCTATTTCCATAATGCCTCGTTTAACACCCTGCAGCTCGTCACCACCAGCCGGTGCAATAAGAAGTAAGAAAATATCAGATATTTCTGAAACTATTGTTTCAGATTGCCCGACCCCAACAGTTTCGATGAAGATGATATCGAAACCTGCTGCTTCACAAATCGCAACAGCCTCCCGAGAACGTCTAGCTACGCCTCCCAGATGGGTCTGGCTTGGAGATGGTCTGATATAAGCGTTTGGTTCCCGCGCCAACCTTTCCATTCTGGTTTTATCACCCAGGATAGAACCTCCTGACCTAATTGAACTGGGATCAACTGCCAGTACGGCTACCCTTAAACCCATTCCTGTAAGATAGGTCCCGAAGCTTTCAATAAAAGTCGATTTACCTACCCCAGGAGTTCCGGATAGTCCTACACGAATGGCTTTTCTATCAGATGACCTAAGATGGTCCATCAATTCCATAGCTTGGATCCGATGATCATCTCTCGAGCTTTCAATCAATGTAATAGCTTGAGATAATGCTCGACGATCCGCATTCATCACACTTTTAGCTAATTCGGCAATATTTTCCATACCGTCCATCACACAAAAGATTTATAGTGCCACCTGTTGACCTTTACAGCAAATTTTTGCCTAGATGAAGCTACAACTAGAACAAGTTATAAAATATCTTTGATGGAACAAGAGTATTGAGAATTATCTTAACAATTTGCTTTCTGGTGGTGTTCCTCTCACCAGGATACTCATATAGCAAGGCACAGCAGAATATTTTTGATGTATATATACTTGGCCTAAAACTGGGCAGACTTAATTACGCTGTTGAATTAAAAGATAATTTATATAGTGCGGCAGGTAATTTGCGTTCAACAGGCATATTTTCTGTAGTTTCTAAATATAAATTTGAAGCATCATCACAAGGCAAGGTCGAAAATGGGTTGTTCAAACCAAAATACTATTCCGAGAAATCAGACACTGGCAGACGAAAAGAAGAAAAGACATTGCTATATTCCCGATCTAGTATTGAGCTGAAGACAAAAAAAACTCCAAAACCCTACTGGCAGGACCCTAATGAACAATTGGATACGCTCGATCCGATGAGCGCTATAATTTTTATTCTGAGAGATCAAAAAAAGGCAAATATATGTGCACAAGATTTCGCGATGTTTGATGGTATAAGACGCGTTAAAATAAAATTTACACACGGTGAAGAGACATCTGATGGTCAATTAAATTGCCATGGTATTTACACGCGAATGGGAGGTTATTCAGCCAAAGAATTGAAAGATGGAAGAAATTTTCCTTTTAATGTGAAATACGAGTATCAAAACGAATTTTACAAGGTCATCTCTTTTCAGATTGAAACAAACCGTGGGCGCGCCAAATTTGTTCGCAGATAAACCGTGAAATATCTACTCCCGATACATGACGTTATAAAACAATTTCAGGAAGCTATTTCGGTAGGGAACCGCGCTGTTATTGTGGCTCCTCCTGGAGCTGGGAAAACGACCATTGTTCCTTTGAGTTTGCTTGAGAGCCCAAATGTAAATGGACAAATAATAATTTTAGAACCTAGAAGACTTGCGGCACGTGCGGCTGCAAGTCAAATGGCGTCGTTACTCAATGAAAAGGTCGGAGAAACTGTTGGCTTTCAGATTAAAGGGCTCAACAAAGTAAGCAAGCAAACTCGCATAGTGGTTGTAACTGAGGGCATTTTAATAAGAATGATTCAATCCGATCAAAGTTTATCCAAAGTTGGTTGTATTATTTTTGATGAATTCCATGAAAGATCTATTAATGCTGACTTAGGCCTCGCGCTGAGCCTTCAAGTCGCAGAAGTTCTAAGGAATGACTTAAAGATATTAGTTATGTCTGCGACGTTAGATGTCGCACCCGTTTCTAAAATATTAGACACAAATGCTCCAATTATATCTGATGGGCGAGCTTATAAGGTAAAATGTAATTACTTGTCTCGCCCGAAATCAAAAAATGACAATTTGTGGGAAAATTTCTCCGAACTTGTTTACGATGCCTTTAAAATGACAGACGGAGGCATCCTTGCATTTCTGCCTGGGGAAGCTGAAATAAGAACAATAGAAAAGCTACTAAAGAAAAAGTTGCCTCAAACGGCGTTAATAATGCCACTGTACGGATCGCTACCTTTTGAACAACAGACCAAAATTTTAGAGCCATTAGAAAACAAAATTTTACGTAAAGTAGTTCTATCAACCTCTATTGCGGAAACTTCACTGACAATTCCGGGAATTAGGGTAGTGGTTGATAGTGGTTATACTAGACGCGCACTATATGATCCCTCCAGTGGAATGTCTCGGCTTATTACACAAAAAATTTCTAAGGCAGAAGCAAAGCAACGAATGGGAAGAGCAGGACGTATCGCCGAAGGTTGGTGTTATCGTTACTGACTAAAAAGTATGAAGTTTTTGACAAAGCCAGAGCCAGCTCGGCTAGAAAAAGCATATGAACTTTTATATCAGCTTGGTGCAACTACAATTGAAAATAAAATAACACCTCATGGTCAAGAAATCTCAAAATTTCCATGCCATGTACGCTTAGCACATATGCTAAATAAAGCGGGGAAAAAATCTGCCATAATCGCAGCCTTACTGCAAAATAAAGATATTTTGTATAATGAAGGTAGTAGTGATTTCCAATTGCGCATAGATCACTTTCAAGATGAACTTAAACGTCGAAACATAAAGATTGGTTTATTTTCCAGAATAGAAGCAGATCGAAAGATTCTTGAAAAGCTGGTGAACCATGAAACTTCTTTATCCACAGCTCAAAGCCTGGCCCTGGCATTCCCTGACCGCATAGGAAAGAAAAGAGATGGCTCCACTTCAAAGTATCTCTTGTCTAGTGGAAAGGGGGCTCATCTTCAGCAAGGTGATCCACTAAGCAAGCAGAATTACATTGTAGCTGTGGATATAGACGGTGATCGCAAAGACACGAAAATAAGATTAGGCATAGGAATTTCAGAAAACGAAATACGTGAACTCTTTGAAGATAAGATTATATGGCAAAATACTTGTTACTGGTCGACACGAGAAAAGCGTTTAAAAACACTTAGAACTGAAGTTCTTGGAAAAATATCCCTCAAATCTGAGAACTGGATCAATCCACCATTTGAGGAAATAGCCTCAACAATTATTAATGCAATTGTAGATATAGGCTTTCATTTCAGCGCAGCGGAAGAGCAATTCATTGCCAGGGTCAAACTTGGTGGTGCGGGTTTTCCCAACATGGAAAAAAATCATTTAAAGGAAACTGCAAAAGAATGGCTAAAGCCATTCATAAAAAACATAAAGACTGCCGACGATTGGAAAAAATTTGACTGCCTACCAGCCCTGCAAAATTTACTTAGTTGGCAGCAACTAACTAAACTAGATGAAGTTGTCCCAAAATACTTTGTCAGCCCATTAGGTCGAAAATTACCCATTGATTATACTGGAGAGCATCCCTCCATAGAATTACGCCTTCAAGAACTTTTCGGACAAAAATCACATCCGCTGGTCAAAAACAAACCACTACTTGTAACACTTTTGTCACCAGCTGGACGGCCACTTCAAAAAACAATGGATTTACCAAATTTTTGGAAAACAAGTTATTTAGATATACGGAAGGAAATGCGGGGACGTTACCCAAAACATTCTTGGCCAGAAAGACCTGAATACGAAAAACCAACTACTAAGGTTAAGCCTAAGCAATAAAAGTTTAGATAAACGGCTCAATGGGATATCTTACAGAGCTTAAGTACAAGCCATACGGGGGACTCACCGGACCACACGCAGTTCTATTCTTTGCAGATAATGCTTGAAGAACATCCTCTGGCGACCAAGCTCCAGCTCCAACCCTTTCCAGCGTTCCAACAAAGCTCCTGACTTGATTATGTAAAAAGCTCCGAGCTCTTATTGTAAACCGAATTTCCGTTCCATTATTTATGGGTATTTCCGTTACTAATAATTCATCTAGAGTTTTAACTGGGCTAGTTGCTTGGCATATTGACGACCTAAAAGTTGTGAAATCATGGTTACCCAACAAGTAATTTGCACCCCGTTGCATCGCCTTAACGTCTAAATGATGTTTGACATGCCAGACCAGTCCATTTTCATGGGTTAGAGGAGCACGGCGGCAGACTATACGAAACTCGTATTTCCGCTCCACAGCAGAAAAGCGAGCATGCCAATCCTCATCAACTTTTGCGCAAGAAACAATTGATATTGGACTTGGTTTTAAATGAAAATTTAAAGCTTCCGATAGACGAAAAGGGATCCAGTCTGTGACTAGATCACAATGTGCAACTTGCCCAACAGCATGCACCCCCGCGTCAGTTCTCCCAGCTGCTACAATTGTATGGTCCCCAGGTTCTAAAATCGATAAAGCCTGTTCAATATTCCCTTGTACCGAAGGAAGCTCGGTTTGCCTTTGCCAACCAACAAAAGGGCCACCGTGATATTCTACTTTCAAAGCATATCTTGGCATAAAATAATGATCACTTGCTTTCTAAATCAAACAATAACTGAAATCTATTAATTGAAATATTAATCAAGCTCAAGCTACAACAAGGTTAAGGTCTTCACCCTTTTTTATACAAATCCAGGATAAAATAGAAAAAACATGAAGTTTAATTATCTATTTTGATGGGGAGAACTTTACCTTGGATACCCTGCCAAGAAAATTCTTCCAACTCTATGCCTAAAATACGATTAGGATTTGTTGGTGGGGGAAAAATAATTCCCTTGATCATTCGAAAACCAAATCTTCTGTAATAGACTTCATCACCTACCATTAGAACTCGTTTCCAATTGAGTTCTCTCGCCCTTTTTAAGCTAATTTTGATTAAAGCTGCACCGATACCCTCACCCTGATAGGTAGGATGAACAGCAATTGGCCCAAGAAATAAAACCTTATTTTTTTCAATTTCTGATGGCCAATATCTTATTGCGCCTGCTAAAAAACCTTCCTCGTTTTTAGCAACTAGGCATAGTTCATCAATCGGTGATTGACCCTCTCTAAGTCGATAGGAAGATAAAGCAAAGCGCCCAGGAGTAAAACAAAGATCAAAGAGGGCTTCAACATCCCAGTAATCTTCCGTTTTTTCTTTATGAAGCTCAAACAACTGTAAACCATATAGGAATTATTAAATCTTTTTATATTCGCTCTTTATACGAATACAGCCAGTAGTACATTCGAAAAGTGACAGTCATATTTTACAAAGACCTTACTAAAATTCTGCGAGATCATTGGATTCCCATGCTACTCCAGTAGTGGAAAACTTCTGCTGTTTCTGGACTGGCTCCTGCATATAATTGTTGTTAAAGTATAAAAGTCATCACAATCGAGATATAAGTGATAAATTAAAATAAAATTTAGAGAGTTAAATGAATACTTCCATATTGCCGACATACAACCGTGCGCCATTAGCTTTTGAGCGAGGTGAAGGTAGTTGGCTGTTTACAAAGAATGGTAATGGTTATCTCGATATGGGAGCTGGAATTGCTGTAAATGCCCTTGGCCACTCAAATTCTGAACTTGTAGACGCATTAACCTCCCAGGCTAACAAACTCTGGCATGTTTCAAATCTATATGAAATTCCCGAACAACAACGCCTAGCAGAGTTATTGGTGGACACAACCTTTGCAGATAACGTTTTCTTTACAAATTCGGGAACAGAAAGTTGCGAATTAGCCGTTAAAATGGTTCGAAAGTTCTGGTATGAAAAAGGATATGGAGAGCGCGTGGAAATAATAACCTTTGACGGGTCTTTCCACGGCCGGTCGTCAGCAGGCATCGCTGCAGCCGGTAGTGAAAAACTAACGAAAGGGTTTGGTCCAATGCTCCCGGGCTTCGTTCATCTTCCTTGGTCTAATCATGATGCCATAGAAGCAGCAATTAATGAAAAAACTGCAGCAATTCTTGTAGAACCCATACAGGGCGAAGGTGGGATTCGTCTCTTACCAGAGCAGTGCTTAAAAGGTTTACGCGATTTATGTGACAAGCATGATATATTGTTGGTTGTCGATGAAGTCCAATGCGGTGTTGGCCGAACCGGCAGACTCTTTGCGCACGAATGGTCAGGAATAGAACCAGATATAGCTATGGTTGCCAAGGGCATCGGTGGCGGTTTCCCTCTTGGGGCGGTTTTAGCTAAAACATCTGCGGCCAGCGGAATGACTGCCGGGACACATGGCTCTACATACGGTGGGAACCCATTAGCCTGCTCAGTAGGGATTAAAGTACTCGAGATAGTAAATACGCCAGAGTTCCTTAACTCTGTGACAGAAAAATCAGGACTTATAACCCAAGGACTTCTTGGATTAATTGATAAATATCCTGATATCTTTGAAGAAATTAGAGGTACTGGTTTAATGTTAGGGATTAAATGCAAATGCCCAAATTTAGATTTTGTACGAGAAGGTTATGAAAAATCCATTTTAACAGTGCCAGCGAGTGATAATGTCGTTAGATTACTACCTGCCCTTAATATAACCATCGAAGAAATTAATGAGGCGCTAAGTAGGTTGGAGCAGACCGCAAACTCATTAAGAATAGCTAAATAAAGAAATAAAATGGCAAATTTTTTAGATATAAAAAATATAGAAAGCAGTGACCTAAAGAAGATCATCCAAACTGCTTTGGAATTAAAAAAATCTAGAGCGGGCTTGACAAAGGGTGCATTCGATAGCGATCGAGCACTTGACGGCCATATCGTAGCTTTGATTTTTGAAAAACCTTCAACTCGCACTCGAGTAAGCTTTGATGTGGGCGTGCGCCAAATGGGAGGTCAGACAATAATTTTATCAGGTAATGATATGCAACTTGGCCATGGAGAAACTATTGCAGATACTGCGAGAGTTCTCAGTAGGTACGTCGACTTAATTATGCTTCGAACATATGAAGAGGCAACATTACATGAAATGGCAAAGTTTGCCGAGGTACCGGTAATAAATGGCCTAACAAATTTTTCACACCCTTGTCAAATTATGGCAGATATCATGACTTACGAGGAACACAGAGGCTCTATCAAAGGTAAAAAAATAGTTTGGTCAGGCGATGGAAATAATGTTTTTAATAGTTTTGCCCAGGCCGCAGAAAAATTTGATTTTAATTTGACATTTACAGGTCCAGAAACCCTTGAGCCAGATAGTAAAGTAATTGAGCGAGCTCAGGAAAATGGAACAAAAATCTCAATTGAACACAACCCTATCTTAGCAATAAAAAATGCAGATCTAGTTGTAACTGACACGTGGATTAGTATGCATGATCTTCAATCTGCAAGAGAACGGCGCCATAATCAACTAAGGCCATATCAAGTAAATAAAGAACTACTATCGCATGCTAAATCCAACGCACTATTCATGCATTGCTTACCTGCTCATAGAGACGAGGAAGCGACATCTGAGGTCATGGATGGGAAAAACTCTGTAATTTTTGATGAAGCAGAAAATAGACTTCATGTTCAAAAAGCAGTTATGCGTTGGTGCTTAGAAAAATAAAGAACGGGTTTCAGCAAGCTGGAGTTAATGCCCACCGTCAAGAATTCCAGTTTTAACTGAATAATTTACTGCTAAAGCATAATCAGGATCATCATCGCTATCAACCATAAGATGACCCGCTTTTATTAAAAGCGTATGACAATCTCTACTAAGATGCTTTAATTGCAGGAGCTTCCCCGCGCTTTCATATTTCGCTGCAACAACTTCTATTGCTTGCAACGCAGACTGGTCAACTACCCTACTTGATTCAAAGTCCAAAATCACGATCTTCGGATCATTTTCCACGTCGAAGAGCTCAACGAAACCTTCTGTGGACCCGAAGAACAAAGGACCCTGGATTTTATATGTTTTACTATCACCATCTAAATCAACATGTGCATGAATTCTTCTTGCATTATTCCAAGCATAGGCCAATGCGGAAACAATAACTCCAACCACGACTGCTACGGCAAGATCATACCAAACTGTCACTACGGTTACTAAAATGGTCACAAAGGCGTCAGTTTTTGGAACCACGCGCAAAACTTTGAGTGAATTCCAAGCGAAAGTTCCAATTACAACCATAAACATCACACCAACCAATGCTGCTAAAGGAATTTGTTCGATGATTGAGCTTCCAACGAGAATAAAAAGCAAAAGAAAAACAGCGGCGGATATGCCTGCTATACGAGTACGTCCACCAGATTTTACATTTATCATCGATTGCCCGATCATCGCGCAGCCACCCATGCCACCAAAAAATCCTGTCACAACGTTTGCTGTACCCTGAGCAAGGCATTCTTGGCTCGCTCCTCCACGCTTATTGGTCATTTCGCCCACAAGGTTCAGTGTAAGCAAACTCTCAATAAGACCGATTGCTGCTAGGACGACTGCATAAGGAAAAATTATTTCAAAAGTCTCCCAGCTAAGTTCAACCATTGGCACGTGAAAACTGGGTAAACCTCCCTTAATTGAAGCCATATCGCCAACCCTCGGCACATCTAAACCGAAGAATATCACGATAAGAGCTACAATGCCTATCCCGGCAAGCGGTGCAGGTATAACTTTTGAAACCTTTGGTAGAAAATAAATAATAGCCATTGTTACGGCAACGAGCGCAAGCATGGTCGCCAAAGGCGTGCCCGTCAACCACTCACCACCAGACGTTCCATGACCTGACACTTCAACTGTTCCCGGAACTTTGAATTGACTTAGTTGAGCCAAAAAAATTACAATCGCTAAACCGTTCACAAAACCCAACATGACTGGATGCGGAACAAGTCGTATAAATCTACCCCACTGCATTATTCCAGCAACAAGTTGCAAAATCCCCATCAAAACAACAGTTGCAAAGAGATACTCAACTCCGTGCTCTGCTACTAATGCAACCATCACAACGGCTAAAGCTCCCGTAGCGCCTGAAATCATGCCTGGTCGCCCTCCGAATACTGCTGTTATTAAACCTACGATAAATGCCGCATACAAACCAACAAGGGGATGAACCCCAGCAACAAACGCAAAAGCTACGGCCTCAGGCACAAGGGCAAGGGCTACCGTAAGACCAGAAAGCAACTCAATTTTAAGTCTCACCACACTGAGTCCATCAGAACTCTTTGAACCCAATTCGGGCTTAAATAAATTTGCGAATGCACCAAAAAGGGCTTGTCTCATAAATCGTTCCAGTCTGGGAAAATCATAATCGGCGGCATAAACTATAGATCACCAAAAAGAAACCCCAGTGTATTGTATTAATTTAGTTTAGAAACTTGATTATTTGTAATTTTATATTCATTCCTATCACAAATAGGCACTTGGGCTAACTGAGATTGAATTTGTGAAACAAACTTTTAATTAAAATAACTTTCAGTTTAAATTTAAGCTCACAAAATCACTAGGGAAGAGTTTATGGATAAAATAGGAATTAAAAAATACATCCGAACAATTACAGATTTTCCACATAAAGGAATAATGTTTAGAGATGTTACCACTTTATTCTCCGATCCTAATGGGTTTGACCTTACAATTAAAGGTATGCTGTCCTCAGTTGAAAATACCAATATAGATAAGGTTGTGGGTATAGAGGCACGAGGATTTATTTTGGGTGGTGCCTTAGCAAACAAGCTACATTGTGGCTTCGTTCCAATCCGAAAATCGGGGAAACTACCAGGCTCAGTAATTAGCCAAGACTATGAACTCGAATATGGCCAAGATACCTTAGAGATACACTTAGAAAGCATTGGACCTGGTGAAAGAGTTCTACTGATAGATGATCTTTTAGCAACTGGCGGCACTGCAGAAGCTGGAGTTAAGTTAATAGAAAAGTTGGGTGGTAATATTGTGTCATGTAATTTTATTGTAAATTTACCGGATCTAGGAGGCAGCAAGAAACTTGCAAATTTAGGTTTATCAACACACTTTTTGTGTTCGTTCAGTGGTACATAATTAAGATGGCAAAGCTCTACTTCCACTATTCGACGATGAATGCAGGCAAATCAACTTTGCTGCTTCAAGCGTCGCATAACTATCAAGAAAGAGGCATGAAAACATACCTCATTACCGCGCAACTTGATAATAGAGCTGGTGAAGGGCAAATTGGATCAAGAATAGGAATTAATGCATCAGCTGATACATTCACAGTCAACGATGATTTATTCTATAGAATTAAGTTAAAATTGAGCAAAGAAAAAATTGCTTGCATCCTAATAGATGAAGCTCAATTTCTAACTTCAAAACAAGTCTGGCAACTTGCAAGAGCCGTAGATAATCTCGCCGTTCCGGTTATGTGTTATGGTTTACGAGTTGACTTCTCAGGCAATCTTTTTCCAGGTTCCGCATCTTTATTAGCAATTGCAGACGAAATGCGAGAGATTAGAACAATTTGTCATTGTGGAAAGAAAGCGACCATGGTTGTGCGACAAGATGAAGATGGCAATATAGTTAAAGGCGGCGATCAAATACAAATTGGAGGCAATGAAACTTACGTATCATTATGCCGGCGGCATTGGCGAGAAGCTTTCGAGAATTAAACAAGGTTGGGCGGCTCTTTACCTTCTAAAAAATATTTTATATTTTCAACCGCCATTAATCCCATACCAGTCCTTACCTCCAGAGAAGCCGTGCCAAGATGAGGTAGCAAAACTACATTCTCCATTGAGATTAGATCCTTTGGCACCTTAGGTTCATTTTCATAAACGTCTAATCCAGCTCCAGCGATTTGATTAAGTCTTAGCGCCTCGATAAGATCTATCTCTTTTACAACATCGCCTCGAGCAATATTCACAAAATAAGAATGCGGCTGCATCGCGGAAAATATATCCTTATTAATTAAGTGGTGAGTTGCTGAACCACCTGGCACAGAAATAACAAGAATATCACTATTCGACGCTAATTCGGTCAAAGAGCCATATCGATCTACCGGGTAATCTAAATTTTTGGGAGACCTAGAAAAGTATCCCACCTGCATTCCAAAACCGAAATGACAGCGTCGCGCAATAGCTTGGCCTATATTACCCATCCCAACTATGCCGACTTTTTTATTCGAAATATGAAACCCAAGCATCTGGGTTGGATGCCACCCTTCCCACTTGTTTGATCTTACAATGCGCTCTCCTTCTGAGGTTCTTCTGCAACACATTAACATTAGCGCTATCGCTATATCGGCAGTTGCGTCTGTAACAGCACCAGGAGTATTAGAAACTGTAATTCCATATTCATTAGCTGCCTTTACATCGATGTGATTAAAGCCTACTCCAAAATTTGCCAGTAATTTTACATTTATTCTTTTACAAGATTTAAATATTTTCTCTGAGTAAATATCACCTAAAGTGGGCAAAACTACGTCGTAATTGACTAGACTAGCAACCATCTCGTCTTCTGTCATTGCAGACGTATCTTCTCGTACGGTAATGTCGCCCAAAAGAGCTGCCGCACTCAGAACAGCTTTAGGGAGTGGTCTTGAAATAAATATTTTTTTTGTCAATGCATCCGTCCCCCATTAGGAATTTTTTTATCTGGACCTAGTAAAGTAACAGCCCCTTTATTATCAGTTACTCCTAAAGTCAAAACTTCCGACATAAATGGACCAATTTGTCTTGGGGGAAAATTAACAACAGCCATTACTTGCCGACCTACCAGTTCAGTTGGTAGGTAGTTATCAGTTATTTGAGCTGATGTTTTTCTTGTCCCAATTGACGGACCAAAATCAATCCAAAGTTTATAAGCTGGCTTCCTAGCCTCCGGAAAGGTTTCTGCTTTAATTATACTTCCAACTCGAATATCAACTTTTAGAAAATCGTCAAAGGTTATTTCATCCATTAGCTAACTCCTCCGATCTAGCGGTAGCCGCAGCAACTGTTTTTTCGATTAAAGGGCCCAAGCCGTTTTCACTATTCATGAGGATCTTTAACCCTGCCTCCGTCGTGCCATTGGGACTAGTCACATTAACTCTCAGCACCTCTGGGACCGCAGATGGGTCAGCCGCTAATTTCGCTCCACCAAGAACTGTCATTTTTGCCAGTTTCATCGCAAGTTCTTTCTCCAGACCCTGCATATGACCAGCAGCAGCAAGCGCATCAATTAAATAAAAAACATAGGCAGGCCCGGAACCCGACAGACCAGTAACAGCATCCATTTGGCCCTCTGAATTTAAACTCACAACTTCTCCAATTGCTGACAGCAACTTTTCAGCATGCTCAATAGCATTCTTAGAGACATTGTTATTGGCTATTTTAGCTGTTATCCCAAAACCAATTTCAGCGGGAGTATTTGGCATTGCCCGGATTATTGGTGTTTTTGGTCCTAAAATAGCTTGAAAGCTGGAGATTTTTACACCCGCCGCAATTGATATAAAGACACACTGGCCGTTACCATAATTAGAAAACTTTGGAACAATCTGAGAGATCATTTGTGGTTTGATAGCTATACAAATAAATGCTGGATTCGATGGTAATTCCTCATTTACGTTTACCCCAGTACCCATCACCCAGGCACTTGGATATGGGTCGTCTACCCAAATGTTTTTTGGGTTAACTCCTTTTGCTAACCAACCTTTAAGCATTGCTGAACCCATCTTGCCACATCCTAGCAAGATGAGCTTACCACTCTCAAAATTTTCCTGAATCATAGAACTTCCCTAATTTATCATAGGGTAGTTCTACGCCCGACCGAATGCCTCTGCAATGGCTACTTGTATTGCTTCTTTGGGACTCTTGTCACCATACACCGCCAATTGAAAAGCTGGATAAAATTTCTCAGAACTAAGAACTGCCGTAGATATTAAACAGTCAACTTGCTCTGCGCTGGCAATCTGTCCCCCTGTAAGAACTAAACCATACTTATAAATCATCATTTTTTGTTCTGTCCAAAAAGAAAATGAACCAGCCCAACACTTCTCGTTAACATCATTTAGCAGCTCAAATAAGACAGCCTGCTTTTCATAAGGTGGCTCCATTTCAAAAGAACATATTAGCCTTAAGGTTTCATCAAATGATGACCAAGCGAGAGTTATAGAGTATGTTCTCCACTGCCCCTCAACAGCCATCGCGATTTGATCATCAGCAATTCGGTCAAAATCCCACTCGTTGTACTCAGCAACTGATTCAACCAAGTCGATGGGGTGTATATCACCATCCAATAAGTGCTCTGTAAGTGCCATTGCGCCACCTCTTTCTTTTTATACCCAAGGATGTGGCAGCATCCCCTAGGTTTTGGTGTCTGCTCTAAGGATAGATAAAATGAAAATATCCCTACTACATATGGTGGTGCTATTTTATTGTCGTGTAAAGAGAAATATTCGCTGGTGAGCGAATAAGTTGTGGATAGATGGTTAACTGGTAAAGATTTTACCAGCATTAACTATGAATAAAAAAATTTTTTTAGAAACTATTTGCTTTCGAGTGCTTCGATCCGTGCTTTAAGATCTTTATTTTCTTCCCGAGCTTTTTGAGCCATTGCTTTAACCGCGTCAAACTCTTCACGGGTTACAAAATCACGATCAGCTAACCATCTGTCAACCATCGAAGCGAAGGCATTTTCCGCCTCTTCTTTTGCCCCCTGAGCTACCCCCATGGCATTTGTCATGAGTTGGGAAAAGTCGTCTAACATTTTATTACGGGTCTGCATTTGTACACTCTTTAAAAAAGCTTTAAGATATTTCGTATTATAATTTTCATATATTAATGGTTTTCAAAAACTAGAGCAAATTAAAAAATAATTTGTCCCCGACTAGGATCTAGTACAAAAAACAATTTTTAAATAGCCTTTAATTCTATTTTTATTCAGCTAACTAGTTCAACAAGGTGCAATAATAATGTATAGACCGGTTCTGCTGGAAGCAGATTAAAACTTTATATGACAAAACTTGAAGAATTAATAATACACCGGATCCAAGAAACTGGACCAATAAGCATTGCCACTTACATGCAAGAATGCCTACTTCACCCCAATCTCGGCTTCTACAATCAGAAAGACGTTTTGGGCCCTGAAGGGAGTTTTATTACATCACCAGAAATCAGCCAAATGTTCGGTGAGGTTTTAGGACTGTGTTTAGCTCAATACTGGATTGACTTGAATCGCCCTGACCGTTTTGCATTAGTTGAGTTTGGACCAGGCAAAGCTACGCTAATGCTTGATATTCTAAGAGCTGGATCTTCCGTAAAAGGGTTTATAGAAGCCGCAGAAATTTTCTTAGTGGAGGCTTCTTCAAAATTAAGAAGTGAGCAAAAAACAAAACTATCAAAATTCAATGTAAAATGGATAGATGATGATCTATTGATCCCAAAGATTCCAACTTTATTCATAGCAAATGAATTCTTTGATGCTTTGCCTGTTAACCAGTATCAAAGAAAGAATAACCTATGGTATGAAATCCAGGTGGGTTTAAAGAATAATCAGCTTACATTTGGTTTGTCGCATAGGCCAACAACTCATCCTGAACTGGAGGGCCGTTTTAGCGAAAGTATGAATGGAGATATTGTTGAGATTTCCAATGATGCAATAAGAATATCCAAGTCAATTGGTAAAATTATTAACAATCACGGTGGTTGTGCTCTAATCGTAGATTATGGAGATTGGCATTCCTTGGGGTCTACTTTACAGGCACTCAAATCCCATAAATTTAAAAATATTTTTGATAAACCTGGCAAAGTAGATTTAACTTGTCATGTAGATTTTGAAGCACTTGCAAAGAATTCTGGGTGCGCCTACTCTCGACTTACAACACAGGGGGTTTTCTTGGAAAGACTAGGAATTTCAGATCGCGCAAATCAACTGCTTAAAAACTCACAACCTAAAAATCATAAGTCGATTATTTCTGCTCACAGACGCTTAACGCATCCTGATGAAATGGGAACTCTTTTTAAAGTTTTAGGTCTTTACGCAAGAAATGAAAATAGCCCAGCTGGTTTGTTGAATTGAGCATTTGTAGATATACAAGTAATAAACTTGATGGTTTTGAGCATGGTTTTTTTACACGCTTAGGCGGTATTTCCACTGGCATCTTTGAAGGGCTTAATTGTGGAAGTGGATCAAAAGATGATTGTGACAAAATCCAATTTAACCGTCAGTTAGTTGCAGCAGAAATGAACGTAAATGGGGAAGATCTAATCACTGTTCACCAAGAGCATTCAGCTCGAGTAGTAGTGGTTGATAGTTCTTTTGATACCCTAACAAGAGCAGATGCCATTGTTACCAATACACCAAATTTAGCCATCTCAGTGCTGACAGCAGATTGCCTCCCCGTTTTATTCGCAGATAAAAAAAATAATATAATAGGTGTAGCCCATGCCGGATGGAAAGGCGCGCTCAATGGGGTTTTAGAAAATACGGTTCATTCAATGGCTACAATCGGTGCAGACTTAGGAAATATAGAAGCAGCAATTGGCCCATGCATTTCGCCAAATAATTATGAGGTTGGACAAGATTTTTTTGATTTATTCATAGAAAGAAATAAAGATTTTGAAATTTACTTTTCTGAAGGAGTCGAAGATGAAAAATATTTTTTCAACCTACCAAAATTTGCGTTGGACAAACTATGCAAATTGAAAATTGCGGGTGCCGAATGGATAGAACATTGCACTTATCATCAGTCTGATAAGTTTTATTCATACCGTCGCTCTCAACATTTGGGAGAGTTGGATTACGGCAGACAGATCTCATCAATAAAAATCTGAAACAAAAATTAAAATTATGGTTGCTGTGCTAAGCGTTTTTCTAAAACATCAAAAGGAACGCCAGGATCATCTTTTGCCCCACGAATTACTAATGAAGTTTTAACGGAACCAACATTCTGGGAAGTTAATAGTTCACCAGTCAAAAATGATTGGAAACTACTTAAATCAGGGGCCACGCACTTAAGCATAAAATCCACTTCCCCATTCAGCATATGACATTCCCTCACTAAAGGCCAATTTTTGCAAAGCTCTTCAAAAGCACTCAAATCAGCTTCCGCTTGGCTTTGGAGTCCAACCATTGCAAAAACTTTAACTTCAAAACCTAACGATTTCTCATCTACTTGAGCGTGATATCCATTTATGAAGCCTTGCTCTTCCAAAGCCCTAACCCGACGCAAGCAAGGAGGCGCCGATATCCCAACGCGTTTCGCCAATTCAACGTTTGTCATTCTGCCATTGGCCTGCAGTTCTGATAAAATTAAGCGATCGATAGGATCTAGTCTAGTTAAGGGCATCATCAAAAACCTCGTTTAACTGAAGTGTTATAACACAGAGAGGGCAGAGCGCAATAATATTTCAAAGTTAAGCAATAATCTTATGCTACGAAGTAATTATAAATTAAAATTACACACTTTAATCCCAAATAAAGGGTGAGTATAAGCTAATAAGATTTTAGGAAAAGATTTGTAATGGCTGAAGTTATTAAAACAAAAGTGTTGATTATAGGTTCCGGCCCAGCTGGATATTCTGCTGGTGTTTATGCAAGTAGGGCAATGTTGGAGCCAATTTTAATACAAGGCATTGAACCAGGGGGCCAACTTACCACAACTACTGAAGTTGAAAATTGGCCAGGAGATACCGAAGTTCAAGGGCCAGAACTAATGTTACGGATGGAGGCACACGCCAAAGCCATGGGCTGTCAGATTGTCCACGATATGGTTACCAGTTTGGAATTAAGTAAAAGGCCTTTCATTGCTACTTGTGACAGTGGCCTCTCCTATGAGGCAGATGCTGTGATACTCGCTACTGGAGCACGTGCAAAATGGTTAGGTTTAGACTCAGAGGAATACTTTAAAGGTTTTGGTGTCTCAGCATGCGCTACCTGTGATGGTTTTTTCTACCGTGAGCAGGAAATTGTAGTTGTAGGTGGTGGAAATACTGCTGTGGAAGAGGCATTATTTTTAACAAATTTTGCTTCAAAAGTTACCCTAATACATAGAAGAAATGAGCTTAGAGCTGAAAAAATTCTGCAAGAGCGATTACTGAATCATCCTAAAATCGAACCATTGTGGTTCAACGAGTTAAAAGAAGTTATTGGAACAGATAATCCAAAAGGCGTGGAAGCTGTGCGCGTAGAAAACGTTAAAACCGGCAAGATAACGGAGATACCTTGTAAAGGTGTTTTTATAGCAATAGGTCACTCACCCGCATCGGAATTAGTTATTGAACAGCTAGATACCCACAACGGTGGTTATGTTAAAGTTCAAGCTGGTAGTACTAGAACCTCAATCGATGGAATTTTCGCAGCAGGCGATCTCACCGACCATATCTACCGTCAGGCAATTACTAGTGCAGGTATGGGTTGTATGGCTGCCTTAGATGCAGAAAAGTTTCTAGCTGAACAAGAGTAACATCATTCCCTAGATCTTTAACTTTCCAGTCATTAATACATATGCAGAACCAGTAACTTTCACGCCTGTTATATTTCCCGAAGAACATAAAACCTTAACTTCAGCTTCACCAGGTCGTCCTAAAAAGTCACCCTGATGAGCGTTGAAAGCGGGAGTTTGAATTAGTTTATTTTCCCAAAGATATGCCGCCATCGCACCAGTAGCGGAGCCAGTAAAAGGATCTTCATTGCGCCCGGAAGATTGTAATAATAGTCTGGAAAAGGTTAATCCATTTTCCCTCGGCGGTGTCAAACATACCCAGAAAGGCTCCATTAAGATATTTTCAGATATTGTTGATCGCAATTTATCTAATGCAAGAAAATCAATTTTTACTTTTTTTAGCGTGTCCAAAGAATCAACTACCACTATCGGAAAAGGGAGGCCTGTGGATACCACTTGTGGTTCACATAAAATACTATCCTCGGGAATTCCTCCAATTTTTGAAAGAATTTTTTTATCAATTTTAGGACCAAATCTGGGTGCAGGCTGTGTCATTGATATTTTTATTTGGTCACCTGACCAACTAACTTCAACATGTATTAATCCAGCTGATGTTTCAAAAACCAAATTATTGTTGTCATGTTTTCCGCGCGAAATTAGTGACATTGCTGTCGCAATCGTAGGGTGACCCGCAAAAGGTATTTCTTTATCAGATAAAAAATATCGAACTCGAAAATCTGCAATGTCTGAAGAAGACAGAAAAGTGCACTCCACCAAAGAAGTTTCTCTGACTATATCTAAGCAGGATTGGTCCGGCAAAATTCCATCATCGTAAAAAACTGCGCAGCCATTCCCACAAAACGGTTTTTGACTGAAAGCGTCTACCCAATCAAAATCAAATTCACGATTGTTAGACTGCACCATTATCCCACAGTCTTAAGTTGTTTAGTGAACTGGTACAGGATGAAATTCATTTTGCCTCGCAACTACAAATGCAAGAGACCTATCCTTAACAAGTGCTAACCTTTCACCATTACTGCTGTTTAGCGAGTAAACGCGACTCTGAGAAATTCCTTTAGCCACTGCCTCCGGCAAATCTGCCACATTGACTGCCGATACATAAACCGTTCTATCGTTAACACTTGTATTGAGGTTATCTTTACTCATAATTATGCTCTCCTTATTTTTATTTTTTGAACGACAGTTTCTGGAATACTTTGGGTTAGATCAATATGCAGCAGCCCATTTTCCATAACGGCCTGTCCAACATCGACACCCTCAGCTAACACAAACGATCGCTGAAACTGACGTGCAGCTATTCCCCGATGCAAAAAGATGCGTCGACCATCGACTTCTTTTTGCCGCCCTTTAACGACTAATTGCTTATCTTCGACCGTTATGGATAAATCTTCTTCGGCAAAGCCTGCCAGAGCCAAAGTTATTCGAAAGGAAGTTTCAGATGTTTGCTCTATGTTAAAAGGTGGATAACTTTCGTTACCATTTTTTGAAGCTCTTTCCAAAAGCCGCTCTAATTGCTCGAAACCCAACAAATTAGGGTAAGTAGATAAAGTTAATCTAGTCATTTTTAGCCCTCTAAATAAGCGACTTTTAACTGGCATCCCTAAAGGCGATGCTTGAGTTTGATATGGGTACTAATTAGTAAAATTCAAGGACTAGGAATATTTCGATACCAGTTGTATAATGGTTGCTTTAAGCCGTAGAAGTAACATTATGAATGCTTACAACGATATATCGCTGAAAACTGAAGAAGTTCTGCAGATTGAATTGGAGGTTCTTAAGCAAGAGCATCAAGATTTAGATGCGGCTGTTTTGGCTCTTGAGGAACGAGGCATTAGAGATCAGCTCACAATTCAACGTCTAAAGAAAAAGAAACTAGCATTGAAAGATAAAATTGCTGAAATCGAAGACCGTCTGACACCCGATATCATTGCTTAAATGATTAAATTCTCTATAAGTCACAAAGAATTGTGAGGATGCGATATCATGACGACTAAACCTTCTGTTGGCATTATTATGGGAAGCCAGTCAGATTGGCCAACTTTAAAATATTCCGCCAATATCCTTGGTGAGTTCGATGTTACGTATGAAACAAAAATAGTGTCCGCTCATCGTACGCCAGATAGGCTATGGGAATACGGTAAATCTGCCGTAAACCGTGGTCTAAAAGTAATTATTGCTGGGGCTGGAGGAGCCGCTCATTTGCCGGGCATGATGGCATCGAAAACACGGATCCCAATAATAGGCGTTCCGATTCAAACACAAGCCTTATCTGGCGTAGACAGCTTATATTCAATTGTCCAAATGCCACGCGGCTTTCCTGTGGCAACAATGGCAATAGGATCAACTGGGGCATCTAACGCAGCACTCTTGGCATTAGAAATATTAGCCCTCAACGATGAGAGCTTAGCAAAAAATTTAGAGATTTGGAGAACTCAGTTATCTTCTTCAATACCAGATGAACCACAGAATTGACGAAATGCTTGAACCTGGATCTAAAATTGGGATTTTAGGAGGTGGTCAGTTAGGTAGAATGCTAGCCGTAGCGGCCACAAGGTTAGGTTTTAAATCCCATATATTTGAACCTGCAAAAAACTCGCCAGCTTCACAAGTTTCTTTTCAAGTATCGACAGCCTCATATGAGGATGAGAAGGCCTTAATAGAGTTTGCCAAAGACGTTGATGTTATCACTTACGAATTCGAAAATATTCCCACAAGCGCACTTGATATCTTGGAAAAAATTGTGCCAATCCGACCCGGACGAGACGCACTTCGAATTTCTCAAGACAGAATTATAGAGAAAGATTTCCTATCTGATTTAGGATTGAAAACAGCTCCTTATCAACTTGTAGAGGACTTAAGTTCTTTACAGACAGCATCGAAAAACATCGGCCTCCCAGCAATACTTAAGACCACTCGGCTTGGTTATGATGGAAAAGGTCAGGTAAGACTATCCGAGAATAGTAATCTTGAGGAAGAGTATAGAAAGTTAGAAAATCATTCATTAGTGTACGAAGGCTTTGTTGATTTTGAGTTTGAAGTTTCGGTTATAGCCGCCCGTAATTTGTCAGGACAAGTCGCTTGTTATGATCCGGGACAAAACATACATGTAAATGGTATACTGCATACGACAACTGTGCCTTCACAATTAAACAGCAAGCAAACGATTGATGCGGTACTTATAGCCAGTAAGATACTTGAAAGCCTCAATTACATAGGGGTGCTAGGAGTAGAACTATTTCATACAAAAGCTGGATTAATTGTTAACGAAATTGCACCCAGAGTTCACAATTCAGGTCATTGGACGCAAAACGGTTGCTCAATTGATCAATTTGAGCAGCATATTAGAGCCATTACAGGCTGGCCACTTGGAGATGGCAAAAGGCACACTAACGTCGTTATGGAAAACCTTATTGGTGATGAAATCAAACGTGCGGCCACGTTAGCACTGGATGGAAATATTTCCCTTCACCTATACGGTAAAAATGACATAAAACCGGGCCGCAAAATGGGCCATTTTAATTTAGTTAGAGAAAAATAAAAAAGCCCACGCTGCTTAAGCGTGAGCTTTATGTTTGCTTAGCTTGGCAGAGCTGGGGGTTACATCATACCGCCCATGCCGCCCATGCCGCCCATGCCGCCCATGTCAGGCATACCGCCGCCACCGGCTGCGCCTTTTGGTTCTGGCTTATCAGCAACCATTGCTTCTGTTGTAATGAGAAGAGAAGCAACTGACGCCGCATCTTCCAGAGCGGTACGAACAACTTTGGCTGGATCAATCACACCAAACTTAAACATATCGCCATACTCTTCAGTCTGGGCATTAAAGCCAAAGGCTGTGTCTTTACTCTCACGAATTTTTCCTGCAACGACAGCGCCATCAACACCAGCATTTTCTGCTATTTGACGAAGTGGAGCTTCCAAAGCTCTTCGTACAATCGCAATTCCTGCATCTTGATCAGCGTTACCACCTTTAAGCTTGTCTAAACCGTTTGAAGATTGAATTAAAGCAACGCCGCCGCCGACAATAATACCTTCTTGAACAGCTGCTCTAGTGGCATTTAGAGCATCATCCACTCTGTCTTTACGCTCTTTTACTTCCACTTCAGACATTCCACCAACGCGGATTACCGCAACGCCACCAGCAAGTTTAGCCACACGCTCCTGCAACTTTTCACGATCGTAGTCTGAAGAAGTTTCTTCAATCTGGGTTCTGATTTGTGCTACACGAGCTTCAATCTCAGCCTTTTCACCTGATCCATCAACAATTGTTGTTTCATCTTTTGTTATTTGGATCTTTTTGGCGGTCCCCAGCATATCCATAGTAACATTTTCTAGCTTCATACCGAGATCTTCACTGATCACCTGACCACCAGTTAAAATCGCGATGTCTTGTAACATTGCTTTACGACGATCACCAAAACCAGGTGCTTTAACTGCAGCAATTTTCAGACCACCACGCAGTTTATTTACAACGAGAGTAGCCAAAGCTTCGCCTTCAACGTCTTCTGCAATTATCAACAGAGGTTTTTGAGACTGAATCACGGATTCTAACAAGGGCACCATAGACTGCAAAGAAGACAATTTCTTCTCGTGCAATAGAACCATACAATCTTCTAGTTCAGCAGTCATTTTGTCTGGGTTAGTTACGAAATAAGGCGATAGATAGCCTCTGTCGAATTGCATACCCTCTACAACATCAGTCTCAGTTTCTAAGCCTTTGTTCTCTTCAACGGTTATGACACCTTCGTTACCAACTTTTTGCATCGCATCAGCTATCTGTTTGCCGATTTCGGCTTCACCGTTCGCTGAAATCGTACCAACCTGCGCAACTTCATCGCTGTCAGCAACATCGCGCGCCATTTTGCGGATTGCGTCTACGACGTTTGACGTAGCCATATCAATGCCACGCTTCAAATCCATGGGGTTCATGCCAGCCGCAACAGCTTTCATACCCTCTTTTACAATTGCTTGCGCTAGCAGGGTAGCCGTTGTGGTTCCGTCACCAGCTTCGTCATTAGTTCGACTAGCAACTTCTTTGACCATTTGAGCACCCATATTCTCAAATTTGTCATCTAATTCTATTTCTTTTGCAACCGAAACACCGTCTTTTGTAATTCTCGGCGCTCCGAATGATTTATCCAAAACAACGTTTCGTCCTTTTGGTCCGAGAGTAACTTTCACAGCATCGGCTAGAATATTCACGCCGCGTAACATGCGGTCGCGAGCATCTGTGTTAAATTTGACGTCCTTAGCAGCCATAGTGCTTTTCCTTGTCTATCTAAAATTTCTGAGTAACGCGACTTAGGACAAAATGCCCAAAACATCGCTTTCTTTCATGATCAACAACTCTTCGCCATCGATCGTAACTTCTGTACCTGACCATTTGCCAAAGAGTATTTTGTCACCCTCTTTAACGGCCATAGCAATCAGCTCTCCGTTATCTTTGCGGGCGCCTTCGCCAGCAGCGACAACAAGACCTTCAGCGGGTTTCTCTTTTGCACTATCAGGGATGATCAACCCACCAGCAGTTTTCTCATCACTTTCCACGCGACGCACTAGGACGCGATCGTGAAGCGGTTTTAATGCCATTTTCAAGGCTCCTTTAATAAGTTTCGGTCCTGCTCATTAGAGCATTTAGCACTCACCATTGAAGAGTGCTAACGATGGTCAGATAGGTATGCCGGCAGTAAGAGTCAAGAGAAACAACAAAAAAATCTGCGCCAGAAAATTCCAGTGCGAATAAACTCGGAAACTTTGGTCTATCCAGCATATAGTTTATCCTGCGCAAATTGCTTAATTAGAGATCAATTTAAACCTCTAGCCTTAATCATGGCTGATGGATCAGGTAACCGGCCTCTAAACTTCTTGTATAAAATTGCTGGCTCCTCAGACCCACCTGCTGCCAGGATATTTTTCTCTAAGGACTTTGCAACTACGGGATCAAAAGGGTCTTTTGCTTCCTCAAACGCAGCGAAGGCATCGGCATCCATCACCTCCGACCACATGTAACTGTAATAGCCACTAGCATAGCCGCTGCCGGAAAAAACATGCGCAAAATGTGGTACGGAGTGTCGCATGCCAATCGAACTGGGAATATTAAGCTGACGCAAAATTTGATCTTGCCGTTCCAATATATCGACCGGTGTTTCCTCTAGATGTAAGTATAGATCTACAAAAGCTGATGCAAGGTACTCTATTGTCTGAAATCCCATATCGAAAGTAGATGCTTCGAGAATAGAGGAAAGCATTTCTTCCGGTAAAGTTTCTCCAGTTTCACAATGTCTTGCAAATTCTGTCAGGACTTCCGGGACTTCAAGCCAATGTTCAAATAATTGACTGGGCAATTCAACAAAGTCACGCGCTACTGATGTACCAGAAATGATATCATAAGTTACATCGGATAAAATTTGGTGAAGCGCATGACCAAATTCGTGAAATAAAGTTCGCGCATCCTCAAATGACAGAATAGCATTGTCTAATCTTGAAAAGTTACAGACATTAATAACAATTGGGATTTGCTCATTAGGAAACTTTGCCTGTGACCTCATCGCACTACACCAAGCACCCGATCTTTTTGATGGGCGAGAGAAATAATCTCCAATAAAGACGGCTATACTTTTCCCTTTTCTCGAAACTGTCCAAGCACGACAATCTTCATGATAAAGAGGTATATCTAATGGTGAAAACTCTAAACCAAATAACTTGGCAGCACATTTAAATGTTGCATTAATTAAGTTGTCTAATTGAAAAAAAGGTTTCACGCTTTCTTCATCTAAATCATATTCTTTAAGACGCCTTCGCTCGGCATAAAACCTCCAGTCCCAACCTTTTAAAGTATCATTGACCTCGTCATCACGCATCATTGAAGTCAAATGCGCTTCATCCCTAATTGCTACTTCTCGTGCAGGGCCCCAGACTTTTTTCAGTAACTTTTCTACATTTTCTGGCGAGGCTGCCATCTCAGTATCTAATTTGTAATGTGAATAGGACTCAAATCCTAAAAGCTTTGCCATTTCTGCCCGTAATTTAAGGGTCTGATGAGCAAGTTTTACATTGTCTCGAGTACCACCATTGGCACCACGTTTTATCCAAGCAATATACGCAATCTTCCTAAGTTCACGATCAGGACAAAATTGCAAGAAAGGGGTAATTAATGAACGCGAAAGTGTTAAAACAGGGTCATTAACACCACGTTCTTGACCAGCCTGTTTTAAAGCCTCAACTAGAAATGAAGGAAGCAACTCTAGCGTTTCTTGCTTTAATTGCATGAACCAGTCACGCTCATCGCTCAACAAATTCTGAGAAAACTTAGTACCGATTACGGCTAACTGTTTACTTATGTCTTGAAACCTTGTCTTATTTTGTCCTTTCAGTGCGGCGCCTGAACGGACAAAGTTTCTATGAATAAGCTTTAAAACCCTATCTTGCTCTTGATCTAAGCCATTCAAGTGCTTTGTCTCTGCAACTCGATCAATCCTGTCAAAAAGCTCCGTATTCGAATAGATATTTGTATTGTGATCGCTCAGCTTAGATGAAAAAACTAAAAGTAGCTCATCCCGTTTTTTATTGGTATGAGCTCCTGCTATAGTATAAAAAGTAGATACAATCCGATCCAGCAATTGACCTGTTGAAAGAAGGGCTTCAATAGTATTCTCGAAAGTCGGTTCATTTCTATTTTTTATTATTTCCTCAACCTCAAGTAATGCCTCAGAGCAAGCTATCTCCAAGGCCGGCTGGAAATGTTCATCATAAATAACATTAAAGGGCGCAATTTCATGTTGGGTTTCCCATTTTCCTAATAACGGGTTTTGTGATTGATCAGACAGTGCCATTTGCACAAATCCTGCAGTTAGTAGCTTTATTAACTTTAATTGATCTTGTTTCGGCTTGCATCGCATCATAAATCAACATGACACCATTCAATCCATTACCAACATCCAGAATATGTTTAATTGCCTCTGCAGCCATTAAAGTTCCAATCACGCCAGGTAATGCTGAGAAAACGCCCGCTTCTGCACACGTGGGTGCTAATCCAGCCGCTGGTTTTTCAGGGAAAATACACTGATAACATGGAGAATTGAGAGAATGGTCGAAGACCATTACTTGTCCTTCCCACTGACTAAGGGCGCCAGAAACAACTACCTTGGAGAGAGATTTTGCCACCTCATTTACCAAATATCTGGTCTCAAAATTATCACTACCTTCAATGATTATATCGTACTCTGAAAGAAGTTCACTCGCTATATCGCGGCTTAACCGTCTGTTATACGGCTTAACTTTAATATAGGGATTCTGATCTTCAATAGCTTTTTGTGCAGAAAAAACTTTGGGAAGGCCTATAGAGTGATCATTGTGGATCACTTGGCGCTGAAGGTTTGATTGATCCACCACATCATCATCAATAATTCCAATTGTACCAATGCCTGCAGCAGAAAGGTACTGCAGTACCGGGGAGCCTAAGCCGCCAGCACCAACAACCAGTACCGAGGCCGATTTGAGCTTTTTTTGGCCTAAGCCACCAATTTCACGCATTATCATATGCCGTGAGTATCGGTCCAATTCTACGTCGGAAAAACTTATTTCGGAAGAGTGTTGAGACTTAATTTCTTGGGTATTTTTTATGGATAATGATCTTATGCGTTTTAGTATTTCTCGGTAGAAATAAACTACTAAAAAAATACTTATAAGGAGAGCCCACGGTTCCAAACTACCACCTAATGCAACTCGTAGGTTGTTTTCAGGCGGGAGAGTTAAATGTACACATGAAATAAAAACTGATAGTCCGATTGCAACAGCGGGCACAATTGATTTGGACAAATGTAGTTTGCGGGCAAAAATCCAAAATACAACAAATCCTATAATAATAGAGAGCATTAATCTATTCCCGTAGATCCAAAGCCAGTTGCACCACGCTCTGTCTTAGCTAGATCTTTAGAAAGTAAAAATTCCATTTGTACGACCTCTGCAACAACCATTTGAGCAATACGGTCGCCATGGGAAATTTTGAATTCCTTGTCCCCGAAATTAATTAGTATCACCGCAACTTCTCCACGGTAATCAGAATCAATGGTACCAGGACTGTTAAGAACAGTTACACCATTTTTGATTGCGAGACCTGATCTTGGTCTAATTTGCACCTCATGCCCTTCAGGTATCTCCATCATTAGGCCAGTGGGAATTAAAGACCTACACCCAGGCAGTAATATTTTACCAAAATTTCTTATGCTTTCAGGAAAGTTAGCTCGAAGATCTGCACCAGATGAACCAGTGGTTGCATATTTCGGTATTGGTATATTTTCATCTGCACCAGATGTATGCCTTATTTTGAGGGTTAGAGACATCAAAGCTCCAAAGCGTCACATATTTTTGTCGCTAGTTTTCTGGCAACCGATTTTTTTGACATCAAAGGCCAATCTTCTTTTTTCTCTTTGGTAAAGATAGTAATTTTATTTTCATCACCACCCATAACTCCTGTTCTATCGGATACATCGTTCGCAATGATCCAATCACAACCTTTTTTCTTAAATTTTGTCTCAGCATTTTTATGTAAGTCTGAGGTTTCAGCTGCAAAACCGATCACTAATTGGGGCCTATTTTCCTTCAAATTACTAACATGGCGTAAAATATCTGGATTTTCCTTGAATTTTAATACGGGCGAGCGATCATTATCTTTTTTGATTTTTTGCTCTGCCACCTCATCGAAATACCAATCACCAACCGCAGCAACAAAAACTGCAACGT
>LUQC01000052.1 GCA_001627925.1 Rhodobacteraceae bacterium REDSEA-S34_B6
TGCCTTGTAATATTTTTTCATTACAGGACTTTCTTCTCTCTCAAAGTGAGATTGAAATACATTTGCTATTGCAGTTCTTTTTTCACTATTAAGAGTTATTCTTTTTTGTTTTTGCATATTTATATTTCCTTTCATAAAATTCTTTTATATCTTGACAATAGGATTGTCAAGGATTATATTTGAGCCTCAGCCTCATTTGTAGGTTTATCGCTGAACAAAACTATAAACCTTCTGCAACTTGTGGTTGTGCTTCACACCGCTACTAGCGAGCCGTCTTGGCACAACCTACAGTTGTATGGCAGTTTAGAATCATTCTAAACTAGGTGCGACAATATTGTCCTTGATTGTCTGGGACTATCCTGGTATAGTGTATTTGTCTTTGACGCTTACACCGATCCAGTGTTAGCAAGAGCACAGATCACCGACGGGTGCACTCTCTCTTACCTTCTGAAGCAGGGACGGCGTCAACAGACCCAGAAAGGATAACGTATGAAAAAATTAAAAGATGAATTTAGACCCGGCGGCGCAAGGCGCCAACACATCCTGGACAAGGCTGTACATTATTTGGCCACTGGACCAGGGCTCCAGAACGACAAGATGCATTTTTGTCTAAACAACCTGGAGATGTCGATGCCGGAATATTTGACAGCCTTAGACAAGGCAGTTAGTTTGGCTGGTGAAGATGCCTGGTAAACCCAGGCTGATCCCCGTGGCCCATTGGTCTTTGATGCTATGCGCGACAGCGTTAGGAATAATCTCGGGTGAGACCTACCGGGAGCCACAAGTGGTTATACGGCCCTGCGGGCCTGACGTAAACAGCCACAAGCGCCAAGCCACAAGCAGCAAGCGCCAAGCCTCAAGCCGCAAGCACTTGACAGCCAGACTGGGATGTGTTAGTATAGGATAAGAAAGGATATTATGTTAAAAAAAGATTTAGAAAAAATTGTTGGAGGTTTAAGTAAACCTTCTAAGATGCCAGGGCCGGCGTATAACCTGCCCGCTTATAAATGCATCACTGGCCAGAAGCTGGCGCAGGTGAAGGGCTCAGTCTGCTATGGCTGTTATGCATTGAAAGGCCGTTACAGGTTCAAGCCTGTTAAGTCTGCGATGGAGCGTCGACTGGAAGCTCTTCAACATCCTGGCTGGGTCGATGCAATGATACAATTAATAAAACCGCATAAAGAATTTAGATGGCACGATTCTGGCGACTTGCAGTCGCTGGAGCACTTACAGAATATATTCCGTGTTTGCAGGTCAACGCCAGGCACTAAGCACTGGTTGCCAACGCGTGAAGCTCAGATCCTGAAGCGTGTCAAAGTAAACGAAGTACCCCGTAATCTGGTGATAAGGTTCAGCTCTCATATGGTTGACCAGGGCCCAGTATCCTTTTGGCCGTGGACATCCACGGTTACGACTGATGGGCAGCACAGCTGCCCATCATCCAAGCAAGGCAATAAATGTTTAGATTGCAGGGCATGTTGGGACCGTGATATAAGAAACATAAGTTATGGTAAACACTAATGCACGAATTTAAACATCCAAATTATTATAAAGAATTACGTAAGCGTAATAAGCTGGCAGAATCCCGCCAACCAGTAGTGGGCGGCCAGCAAACGGATCAGGCCATTAGCGAATCTAAAACAGTCGACATTGGAGATAGCGTGCGTCCTGGTCCGGGCCACAAGCCTCAAGCTGCAAGCTCCAAGCCGCAAGCCTCAAGCGCCAAGCTTGTTGAGGAATAGGCCACAAGCCTCAAGCCCCAAGCAACAAGCCTCAAGCTGCAAGCCGCAAGCTACAAGCTCCATGATTTTTGAACCACGGAAAAGTTTCACGTCGCCTGAACCGAGGTGCTGGACCAAGATAAAACTATTCTTAGGATGTCTTACATGAAAGCTAATTTGATGAGGACTGAACCTAACTTTGTTACCTTTAGTTACCTTCAACTCTACTGTGAAAAAGGTGCCGAAAGTATTGCACCCCAATAGATCAGGAGTGCCATGTAAGCTATTATTTTCAAGTCTAATCCAAGATATTTGTGGTATAGATTTTTTAATTTGAGTATAAAATTTACGCTCTGGACCCATGTATTTTTTAGGGTAACATTGTCATTCATTAATAGTCCTTCTGAAGTTTATCTGGCAAGATAAGACTCGAAGGCTTTTCGGTTTTAAGAACTAATCTATGACTGTGATGTCCAGGTAAACCTATTATTGGATGTGCATTCTCATGCACTTCCATACGTCTAATTGCATGTAGTTTACCATTGATCTCAACAAAGATAACTGCGTTCTTGACTGCTTCAGATCCTTCTGTAAACGAACCTAAAAACTCCTGTAGGTCTTTTACTCTCATGAATCTTTTCGTGCTAATTTAGTTGACAAGTCCTGTATCACATTTTTATAGCCTTGCAATAAATTTTTATCTTTTTCATGACTCGATGCTTTTTCTTTTAACTGTTGCATCTCTTTTCTTAGTTCACCATTTAACATACGGTGACCTTCGTTGATGTCTTCCAACTCTCTAATTCTTAATTTTAAAGTTTCGATCTGACGTTCAAGATCGTGCTCTCCTCTTTCGTCTTTGTATACTTTCATGATTGACAATATAGGATAGTTACCTTAAATTGTCAATCATGGGACTACCTAAAAGATTAACAGAAATGCAAATGAAGTTTGCTGAATTGCTTGTTTTCGGTGACGAGAACGGACCACTCACGCAAACAGAGGCAGCCATCAAAGCAGGTTACTCACCAAAGCGCGCTAGAGTAGAAGCATCAGAACTTACTAATCCAAAACAATGTCCGTTAGTTGTTAAGTATATTGGTGAATTAAAAGAAGAAAGAATTAAAAAACATGAAGTAACTTATGAAGGACACATAGCTGAACTAGGTAAACTTAGAGAGGCAGCTCTTCGTAAGGGTTCTTTCTCTTCTGCTGTAAACGCTGAAACAAATCGAGGAAAGGCAGCAGGACTATACATAGACAGAAAAATAATAAAAACTGGTAAACTAGAAGATATGTCAGAACAAGAACTAGAAGCAAAAATGAAACAGATCTTAGATGACTACGCACAGATAATTGACGTGACTCCATCTAGATCTTCTGAATCTTCTTTACCCAAGCCCGAGGAATCATAGTTCTATCGCCGAACTGATAACCATCTTCATCTTTATCGTAAGAAGCAAATAACTTTACTGACTCTTTGTCTTTTGAATACAACCAACCTTCGTTAACAGGTTTAGCTAACTTCATTCTGTCAAACTCTTTGTCTGTTGCCCAGCCCGAATCACTCACACAATCGATCCACTCCACTCGGACTTTCGGATAAGGTATTAAAATAATTGACTCGCGTGCGCGTAGGGCATCTGAAAGTACAAAATAATCTGTCCACCTAAACATAATTTGTACCATAATCTGTCCACCCTAAAGTCATATAAATCAACACTTCTAGACCAAAAGTACAAAAGTACACTTTTTTTTGCTACTTTTTAAAAAAATATTTTTAAAAGTTTCTAGATCCCTATAGTATTTGCTTTGCCCCATTCTTGCCATAATGTAGCTCCATTACTGCCAACTTGTCTTCGGCCTCAGCCATCTTAATTAGCAGGGTATCTATCTCAGCCGTAATGTCTGGATGTTCAGGTATAATAATCTCCTGATCACTGTAGCATTTAATCTTATACTTACAGTCTTCGATCACAGCCTGGTATTTAGCTTCCATGACTTTTCTTAATCGTTCGTTCATAGTTTCTCCTGTAGTTCTTTTAAGTATTCTTCGTTCTCTTTTTCAGAGTTGTACTGCTCTTTCTCATCAAACTTTAGTTCATGATACATGTCCAATCTCTTCAAAAACTTATGTTTATATTGCCTTAATTCTGCCCCAGTTAGGACAAATTCTCGGTAGTATAGGTCAGGTGTACATACCATTATCACACCTTTGTTGATCTTAGAC